>JAJYTV010000331.1 GCA_021792885.1 Bacillota bacterium | reverse complement strand
AACCCGCAGCGTCGTCGACGGCTTCTGGCTCAACATCCCCGCCCGCTCGTCCGCCTGCCCGCGCTGCGGCGTCCCGCGCCCGCGCGCGGCGGTAGAGCTCCTGCGCCGCCTGGCTCGGGAGAAGGCGTTCCACCCGGGCGCCCCGCTCCAGACGCTGCAGGACTGAGAAGAAGATGCACCGGTGGCCCTATCCTGGGACCTCGGACGCGGCAGGCGCGTCGTGGGAGCGTCCCTGCGTGCGCTCGTCCGCGCGCTCCTTGGCACGCGTACGGCGCGGCAGGAAGACGATCGCCACGAAGTACGGCATGATCAAGAACAAGCTGTAGTAGTAGCGCACCGACTGGCCCTGGATCGACACCGCCAGCCCGAGTACCTGGAAGATCCACGGGATCGCGGCGAACAGCACTCCCCTGCCCCGCCGGATCGCTCCGAAGACCGTCAGCGCGAGCAGGAGCCACATCACCCAGAACGGCCGCCAGAGCCAGATCATGTTGGTCGTCGTCCAGGTCTCGATGTCGCGCAGCGTCGCAAGCAGCGGCTGCGCGAGGCTCCGCGTCTTGAGACCAAGCGTGTTCGAGGAGATGTTCAAGGAGCTCAGGGCGATCTTGTAGGAGCCCGTCGGGCGCAGCACGAGCGCGTTCTCGCTGATCCGCTCGCCGAGGTAGGAGCCCGGGTACTTGCGGCCGATCTCCTCCCAGACGGTGAGGAACTCCCCGAAGTGCTGGTCGATCGGCGTCTCGTTGTAGGCCGGGTTGTAGCGCTGCGAGACGAGATACTGCGGGGTGTAGGGGTTGTACTTGCTCGCCCAGTCCCGCAGCGGCATGATGCGCTGCAGGTAGGCCTTCTGCGCGGCCGTGAGGCCGGACGTTCCGTGCTCCGCGATCGCCGCGCTGATCTGGTGCAGCAGCGCCTCGCTGGCGAAGGCCTTCGAGTACGGCTGCACGCCGAGCGCAGGATATGCGGCGTACTCGACGCCGAGGAATCCGATCACGAAGCCCAGCGCGACCAGGGCCACCCTGCGGCGCTGGCGGCGCAGCACGAGGAAGGCGCCGACGAGCACGCCGAAGACGACGCTGAGGCCGTTGTGCGCGAAGAGCGGCAGGAGGACGAGTGCCGCCCCGAGCGCCCAGGAATGCCATCCCTGCCGCAGCCAGTCGCCCTTCGTCACGTACATCTGGTACATCGCGTGGGTGACCCAGAGCGCGATCAGCGAGTAGAGGATGTCGTGCCAGAGCGTGACCGTGAACGTGCCGTAGATGGGGAGCGCAAGGTAGATCGCGATGCCGACCGCGAGGATCGAACGGGGTGCCCCGCTGCGGTGGAGGTACTGGAAGAGCGCCGCGATCAGTCCGGCGCTGAGCAGCACCTGCACGAGGCTGACGCCGGCGGGCGTGCGCAGGAGATGGCCCGTGAGCCAGATGAAGAGCGTGTAGACCGCGGGGCTGTAGTCGCTCAGGTGGAACGTCATCGCCTGTGTCCACTCGCTGATCGAGTCGGGCGACATGATGCCCGGGAAGTAGCTCAGCCAGAAGGGCGCCCAGGCAAGGAGCAGGACGGCCGCCGTCGCGAGGAAGACCGCGTTGCGCGGTGCCCATGCGCCGGCGCTGGCGCGCGACAGCGTCACGGCCTCGAGCCAGCCTGCTGAGAGCAGCGCCGCGTAGGCGTAGACGGCGATGTCGCTTTGCGCGTGCAGCACGAGGATCAGCCCGGCAACGGATGCCGCGGCGTCAAAGAGCAGCGCGAGGCGCTCCGTCGCGATCGCGCCGCGCCGCGCGCCGGCGAAGTAGATGCCGCCGCCCGCGAGCGCGAGCACTGCAGCGCCTGAGAGGAAGTCGAGCGCAGGTGCGGCGGACGTGACGCCGATCGCGAGCAGGAGCACGACCGCCGCGGCGATCGCGATCACCGCGCGGTGCGTGTGGCGCAGCTGCACTTCGTATTTGATGGCCTTCACGCCCTTCGCGTGGCACGGATCCGCGGGCGGGCAGGACGCGCCGAACAGGGCGCAGTCCTGGGAACGCGCACCGCTTTCCCCGCAAGTATATGGCGTGCCGCTGAGAGCCCCTTAAGAAGATTCTTAGAATCCGCCCGCCCTTGCGGCCCGAGCGGCCGCGATGATCGCATCGACCGCTTCGTCGACCCGGTCTTGGTGGGTGCGGTGTGCGAGGATCGCGAGCCGCAGCGTGAAGCGGCCCTGCACGACCGTACTCGAGAGGAAGACGCGCTTCCCCGCGTTCACCCGCTCCAGCACCTGCCGCGTCAGCGCGTCCGCGCGCTGCGGGTCGTCCGCCTTCACCCGCAGACCGAGCACGCTGAGGGGCGGCTCCCACGGCACCTCGAGCGACGGCTCGGCCGCGAGCCTCCGGTAGGCGTGCTGCGCGAGGTCGAGCTTCTCGTCGAGCGCCGCGCGGAACGCCGCGACGCCGTAGAGCTGCAGCGGCAGCCATACCCGCAGCCCGCGCACCTCGCGCGTCAGCTCCGGACCGAGTTCCGCGAAGTCGGGAACCTCCTGCGCCGCGAGGTCCTGCAGGTAGGCGCCGGAGACGGCATGCGCCGCGCGCAGTTGCGCAAGGTCGCGCACGACGAGCGCCCCGGTGCCGTAGGGCATGAAGAGCCCCTTGTGCGGGTCGAGGGTGATCGAGTCCGCGCGCTCCATGCCGAAGAGGCGCGCGCGCCCGCGCTGCGTCAGCCGGAAGAGCCCGCCGTACGCGCCGTCGACGTGGTACCAAAGGCCCTCGCGCGCCGCGAGTTCGGCGAGGTCCGCGAGCGGGTCGATGGCTCCCGTGTTCGTCGTGCCGGCGGAAGCGACCAGCAGGAAGGGGCGCAGGCCCGCCGCGCGGTCCGCCGCGATCATCCCGGCGGCGGCCCGAACGTCCATCTGCCGCTGCGCCGTGGCCGGCACGACGCGCACGCTGCGCGCGGGCAGGCCGGCGAGGCGGGCCGCCTTGCCGATCGAGTGGTGCACGTCCTCCGATGCGTAGAGCGTGCCGTCCGCGATCGCTTCGCCGAGCCGCGCCTCGCGC
>JAJYTV010000330.1 GCA_021792885.1 Bacillota bacterium | reverse complement strand
TCGCTCTACACGGCGCTCGCGCCCTACCGCGCGCGGCTGATGCAAGAGGCCGCGACCCGCGGCGCGCCGATCGACCGCCCGCTCTTCTTCGACTACCCGCGTGATCCCAGAGCCTACGCGGTCGGCGCAAGGGAGTTCATGCTCGGGCGCGACGTCCTCGTCGCTCCGGTCTACACGCCGAACGCGGCACGGGTGCGGGTCTACCTGCCGCAGGGCACGTGGGTCGAGATCTGGTCGCAGCGCACGTACCGCACGTCCGGCGGACGATCCCTCACGGTGGCCGCGCCGATCGGCCGGCCTGCCGTCTTCGCCCGCGCCGGCACGCAGGCGCAGCGGCTCCTCGCGGGCGCCGTCAGCCGGCTCGACAAGGCGGGGGGCAGCAGCCGCTGAGCGGCCGCTGCCCCCCGCGCGGGAGTCGCGTTCAGAAGTGGAGCGCGGCCCCCAGTATGCCGAGGATGCCGAGCGCCCAGCAGTAGTAGGCGAAGGGCCGAAGCGCGTCGCCTTCGCGGTGGCGGAAGTAGCGGGTGAGGAACGCGACCGAGAAGTAGGCGACGACGGCGGCCACGAGCCCGCCCAGGATGGCGAGCGGCACCGTTCCCGGCGCGATCGCCGCCCCCGAGAGCTTCGGCACCTCCAGCACGCCGGCGCCGAGGATCACGGGGAAGCCGAGCAGGAACGCGAAGCGCGCCGCCTCCGAGGTCTTGAGGCCGTAGCCCATGCCCGCGACCATGCTCGCGCCGGAGCGCGAGATGCCGGGGATGAGCGCCGTCGACTCGGCGAGCCCGACGACGAGCGCCTCCTTCCAGCCGATGTCCGCGAGCGTCTTGCCCTCGTCCTTGCGCAGCCGCTCGCCGATCACGAGGCCGATGCCGTTCACGATCAAGAGGATCGACGCGAGCGCGAGCGACGCGAAGAGCGCCTTGAGCTCCTTCTCGAAGAAGAAGCCGAAGAAGACTGCGGGCAGCGTGCCGACGAGCAGGAGGTCGAAGAGGTGGCGGTTGCGCTCGACGTCGTCGCCGCGCCCGAAGATGCCGCGCACGACGTCGATCCAGTCGCGCCAGAAGAAGATCAAGAGCGCGAGCGCCGTGCCGAGGTGCAGCACGACCACGAAGGGCAGAAACGCCGGACCGGCCTGGTTCAGGTGCCACTGGAGGAGCTTCGGGATGATCACGTTGTGGCCGACGGAACTGATCGGAAAGAGCTCCGTCACGCCCTGGATGACGGCGAGGATGATCACCTGTAGCGTCTGCAGCGCGAAAAGCCTCCCTGCGCGATTCAGGTTCTCTCGCAACTATCTGCCCGAGAGGGCAGCCGGCATACTGCAATTCGCGCGTACACGCGCGCATCCTCCCGGCTCAGGGAATCTTAACCACCAGATGCGGGACGTGCGGAAGGCTCGTCCAACCGGCGCCCAGACCTCTATACTAGAAGCATGAGTACACTCGACGGCCTGAATGAAGAGCAGACGCTCGCTGTGTTGCACGAGGGAGGGCCGCTCCTGATCCTTGCGGGGGCAGGTTCCGGCAAGACGCGCGCGCTGACGGAGCGCCTTGCCCACCTCCTGGAAAGCGGCGCAGCGCGCCCGGAGGAAATTCTCGCGATCACCTTCACGAACAAGGCGGCCCAGGAGATGCGCTCGCGCGTCGCGCGCCGCGTCCCCCACGCGGCCGAGCGCCTCTGGATCATGACCTTCCACCAGGCGTCGGCGCGGATCCTGCGCCGCGAGGCGGACAGGCTCGGCTACCCGCGCGACTTCGCCATCTACGACACGCAGGACCAGATGCAGGTCATCCGCCAGGTGCTGGGCCGCATGAACCTCGACGAGAAGCGCTACCCGCCGGCGGGTATCCTGCACCGCATCTCCAAGGCGAAGAACGAGCTGCAGACGCCGGACGACGTGCGCGCCGAGGGCGGCTTCTTCGAAGAGAAGGTCGCGCAGGCGTTCGAGGGATACCAGGAGCGGCTGCGCCAGCTCGGCGCGCTCGACTTCGACGACCTGATCGGCTTCGTCGTCCGGCTCCTCGAGGAGGACGCGGAGGCACGCTCCCACTGGCAGTCGCGCTTCCGCCACCTGCTCGTCGACGAGTACCAGGACACGAACGTGGCGCAGTACCGCTGGGTGCGCGCGCTCGCGGGCGACGCGCAGAACATCGCCGTCGTCGGCGATCCGGACCAGTCGATCTACGGCTGGCGCGGCGCGGACATCCGCAACATCCTCGAGTTCGAGAAGGATTTCCCGCAGGCGCGCGTCGTGCTCCTGACGCAGAACTACCGCTCGACGGGCCGCATCCTGAAGACGGCGAACGCCCTGATCCGCCCGAACCGCCTGCGGCGCGAGAAGGAGCTCTGGTCGGCGCTCGGGGATGGGGAGCCGGTGCGGGCCGGCGTCGCCCAGGACGAGTGGCAGGAGAGCGAGTGGGTGGCGCGGCGCATCGAGGAGTTGCGCAAGGCGGGAACCCCGCTCAGCGAGATTGCCGTGCTCTACCGCACGAACGCCCAGTCCCGCAGCCACGAGGAGGCGCTGATCCGCCACGCCCTCCCGTACCGGCTGATCGGGGGCCTGCGCTTCTACGAGCGGCTCGAGATCAAGGACCTGCTCGCGTATCTGCGCCTGGTCCACAGCGCGCGCGACGACCTCGCCTTCCGCCGCGCCCTCAACGCGCCCAAGCGCGGGCTCGGGCCGGCGACGCTCGTCCGCATCGAGGAGATCGCGGCGCGCGAGGGCGTGCCGAACCTCGTCGCGGCACGCACCGTCGCGGGAGAGCTCCCGGGCAAGAAGGGACGCGACCTCAAGGCGCTTTTGGACCTGATCGAGGACCTGCGCGGGGCGAAAGATTCGATCCCGCCCTCCCGCCTCGTGGAGGAGGTCGCGGAGCGGTCCGGGTATCTCGCGGCGCTGCGGCTGGAAGGCACGATCGAGGCGCAGAGCCGGGCGGAGAACGTCGAGTCGCTGATCAACAAGGCGCGCGAGGCGGAGGCGGAGAGCCCCCTGATCGAAGACTTCCTGGCGGATCAGCGCCTCCTCGTGGCTGC
>JAJYTV010000329.1 GCA_021792885.1 Bacillota bacterium | reverse complement strand
CCCCGCGAAGCGCCGAGAGCGCGCGTTCGACGTCCTCTGCCACGTTGAACGGAGCGAAGGAGAAACGGACGGCCTCCCGCGGGTGCAGCTCCTCCACCGCGCGCACGACGACCTGCCCGCGGCGGTAGAGCTCCTCGACGGCGCGGCGGGCGGGAAGGTCCCCGACGCGGACCGACACCATCGCAGCGCGCTGCGGCACCGACACCTCTTCCGCGCCTGCGGGAAGGCCGGCGAGGAACTGCTCGACGAGCGCATGGGAGCGCTCGAAGCAGCGCTCCCAGCCGATCTCGCCGAACAGGGAAACTGCTCGTACGAGTCCCTCGTAGAGCGGCCAGTTCCGCGTACCCACCTCAAGCCGGCGGGGCACGGCGCGCCAGGGCACATCGTCCTCCTCCCGCCCTGCGAGGTCGTTTTCGGCGGACCCGCTGCCGGCGGGCAGGAGTCCGAGCTCCGCGAAGGCGTCCGCCCGCGCGTAGAGCCCGGCCGTGCCGACCGGCCCGAGCAGCCACTTGTGCCCGTTCCACCCGTAGCAATCCGGGTCGATCGCGGCCAGGTCCACCCGCAGCTGGCCGATTGCCTGCGCCCCGTCCAGGAAGAGGCGCACGCCCTTCTCGCGGCAGAGCGCGGCGATGCGCTCTGCCGGCAGCACCCTGCCGTTCGTCTGCAGAACGTGCGAGACGGTCACGAGGCGAGTGCGCGGCGTGATGCGCTGTGCGAGCTGCTCCAAGAGGCCGTCGTCATCGGGATCCATCTCCCAGGGAACGACGCGGATCCTGCCCATCCGCTCGAGCGCCCGCCAGGGATAGCGGTTCGCGGGGTGCTCGTGCGTGCCGACGATCACCTCGTCCCCCGGTGCGAAGGGGTAGCCTGCCGCGACCCAGTTGATCGCCTGGGAGATGTTCTCCGCGAGCGCGATGCGCTCTCCCGCCACCCCGAGCAGGAGGGCGATGCGCGCCCGCACCGCATCCATGCCTGCGCGCCGCGCCTCGTAGCCCTGCGGCCAGCCCGGACCCTCCACCTGCCACTGCTCGTACGCGCGCACGAAGGCGACCGTCACCGTCTGTGGCGACGGCCCAAGCGTTCCGGTGTTGAGGTACACTTTGCGGCGCAGGACCGGGATGTCCCCCCGCAGATCTTCAAGCGTCCAGTCCAAGGCGAGCCCCCCCGTCGTGTTCTTCTCTACGCCCAAACGGGCCCGTCCCCTTCCGCGATCGTCTGCTATCATCCTGGTTGCTGGGCCGCCGCCGCGGGCGGCGGCAGAAAGGGGTCGCACGATGGCGTCGGACCTCGATGCGCGCGCAGGGCGCCTGCGCCGGAGCTTCAACCTGCTGGCACCGGTCTACGACATGCTCTTCTACGTCACCAGCGAGGAGATCTGGGAGGCGGCGCTCTCCCTCCTGCAGCCGCAGGAGGGAGAGCGCATCCTGGATGCGGGCTGCGGTACGGGCCGCCTTCTGATCGCACTCTCGCAGCTCGTCGGCGCGCAGGGCAGCGTCGAGGGCGTCGACGTCTCCCCCGCGATGTGCCGGCAGGCAGAGCGCCAGATCGCCTTGGCCGCACATCCTTCGCAGATCTCGGTAGCACCCGGCGACGCGCGGCGCCTTCCCTTCCCCGACGCCTCCTTCGACGGCGCGCTGAGCGCGCTGACGCTCGAGCTGCTGCCCCAAGGACAGACGGAGGCGGCGCTGCGCGAACTCGCGCGCGTCGTCCGGCCTGGGGGACGCATCGTCGTCGCCTCGCTCGCCGACGCGGTCACGGTGGACCGCCAGCTGCAGTACTACGAACTCCTTCGACGCATCCTCCCCTTCGCCTGGTTCGGCCGCCCCATCGCCCTGCGGCGGCTCGCCCGCGACGCGGGTCTCCTGCCGCGCATCGCCATGCGCCGCGAGTTCATGCGCCTGCCGATCGACGTGCTGCTGATCGGCGTCCCGGAGTAGAGCGCCGCTTCCTCCGCTCGGACGTGCCGGGGAGGTCCAGATGGCCATTGCCCCTACCCGCCCGAATTCCTAGCATCAAGGTTGACTTTCGCCCCGCGTCGGTGCCGCGTGCCCTAGAGTGGGCGGCGTGACCGTCGGGCATGCTGGTGGCGAACCTTGGTGCTCTGGCGCCGGTTGGGAGGGAATCGGTGGACGCGGACTTCCTTGCGACGCGGTCCCACATCTGGCGCCGCATCGCGAAGTGGGCAGCGGTGATCGGTCCAGGCGTGATCGTGATGCTCGCCGACACCGATGCCGGCAGCGTCGTCACCGCGGCGCAGTCGGGAGCGCAGTGGGGCTATCGCCTGATCCTGCCCCAGATCCTCCTGATCCCCGTCCTCTACTTCGTGCAGGAGATGACGGTGCGCCTCGGCGTGCTTACCGGCAAGGGGCACGGGGAGCTGATCCGCGAAACCTTCGGCAAGCCCTGGGCGATCCTCTCCGTCGGCACGCTCTTCCTCGCATCGCTGGGCGCGATCATCACGGAGTTCTCGGGCATCGCGGGCGTGGCGCAACTCTTCGGCGTCTCCGCACCGCTGGCGGTCGTCGCAGCCGCGCTCCTGCTGATCGGGCTCGGGCTCAGCGGCAGCTACCACAAGGTCGAGCGGATCGGCATCGCGCTCGGCCTGTTCGAGCTCTTCTTCCTGCCGGCGGCGCTCCTCGCCCATCCCCACCCGGCGCAGCTCGTGCACGGCCTCAGCAATCTGCCGCTCGGCAACGGCAGCTACCTCTACCTGCTCGCAGCGAACGTCGGCGCGGTGATCATGCCCTGGATGGTCTTCTACCAGCAGGGCGCCGTCATCGACAAGGGCCTCACGCAAAGGCACCTGCGCACCGCGCGGCTCGACACGATGCTCGGTGCGATCGCGACGCAGGTGGTGATGATCTCGGTGATCGTCGCCGTCGCTGCCACGATCGGGCGCACGGGCCACCCGCGCACGCTCACCGCGATCCCGGAGATCTCCCGCGCGCTCGAGCCGTTCCTCGGCTACTTCGGCGCAAAGCTCGCATTCGGGCTCGGGATCCTCGGCGCGTCGCTCGTCGCGGCGCTCGTGGTCTCGCTTG
>JAJYTV010000328.1 GCA_021792885.1 Bacillota bacterium | reverse complement strand
CAACCCGCCGATCGCTTCATGCCGCGCCGCTTCGGCGTAGATCGCCTCCGCGTCGTTGGACTGCGTCAGTTGCCTCACCGTCCCTTGCAAGAGTGGGCGCCGCTGCCCCCAAGGCCCAACCGGCCCTGTCGCGCGCGTTGCCGCGGCGGCTCGAAGAACAGCACGATCAGCCACGCGCCGGCGACCGCCGCCATCAGCGGGTAGCCGCGATCCACGATGCCCTGCACGCCGAAGAGGGAGAGGGCGAACGCGACGACAGCCGCGATCCATGGCCCGCCGAGCAGCGATCCGGCGGCCACGGCGAAAGACGACGCGGCGGAAAGGCCCGCCAGCAGCACCGTTGCGGCGGCGATGCTGCCGAGCGCCCCGTGGATCGTCGCGGTCAAGGTGACAAGCGGCAGGTCCGAGTGCGCGACGAGCGCACCGTGCCTCGCGAGCGCTGCCGCCTCCAACGTTAGCAGGAGCCCGGCCATCAGTCCACCGATCGCGCCTCCGAGGGCGCCGCGCCCGTTGCCTGACGCCGCGCTGCGTGCGATCCCGTCCGTGGCGAGGGCGATGTTGTAGGCGACGAAGCCGAAGATCCCGAGCACCGCGCGCCAGTCGAGCGCCGTCGGGGCGACAGGCGCGGGGGGCTGCGCGAACGCGACCAGGGAAGCCACCGTCCCGCTGAGCAGCACGGCGAGCAGCAGCAGGCCCTGCAGGCGCCGCTGGCGGACCGTACCGGCCGCTCCCAGCGCAGCCGCGGCGAGCGCCGCCCCAAGCGACGCGGGCGCGTGCCCCACATGCCAGTAGGCGCTGGCGAGGCTGCCGAGCACGGCGAGGACCGCGGCGAAGGTGAGCAGGCTGAAGAGCGAGAGCATGAAGCGCGCGAGGGGCCGGTACGCCCCGAAGAGCGTCGTCAGCGGGTCGGGTCCGCGCGCAGCGCGCACGGCGGTCCGCCAAGCGGCCGCCCCGAGCAGAAGCGCAGCCGCAATGCCTAGACCGAGCGCCCAGCGCCCGTGGGCCCCGAAGAACACCCAAACCTCGCGTCCGGAGGCGAAGCCGGCCCCGAGGACTGCGGCCAGGGTCGCGACGAAGATCTCGAACGCCAATGTCCCACCCCGAGCAGTCGTATGCGGGCACCTGCGTATACCTGCCAGATTCCGGCCATATACTCGCCACATGCGCGAGCAAGTGATCCGGCCACTCCGTCCCCGCGTACGCCCCCAGGATCCGCACGCCGCCGAGAACCTTGCAGCTCTGCTGCGGCGGGAGACCGCAGCGGTGGGGCATGCGGGGCGGTCGGCCAGCGTCGTCTGCGTCGGCACGGATCGCTCGACGGGCGACGCCCTGGGCCCGCTCGTGGGTACGCTGCTCGAGCAGCGACCCGTCGCCGGCCTGCGGGTCTTCGGCAGCCTGCGCTCGCCGGTGCACGCGGGCAACCTCGCAGAGTTTCTTCCGGCCCTCATGGAGGCGGCCGAGGAGGGGCCCGTGCTGGCCATCGACGCCTGCCTCGGCAGCTATGAGAGCGTCGGTTCCATCCTGGTCCAGCGCGGCCCCCTGCGCCCTGGGGCTGGTGTACGCAAGGAACTGCCCCCGATCGGTGACGTCGCCGTGATGGCGACCGTCAACGTCGGGGGCTTCATGGAATACGTCGTCTTGCAGAACACGCGCCTCTCGCTCGTCTACGACCTCGCCCTGCTGATCGCCGGCTCCCTGCGCCTCAGCTTCAGCGCAGCGGCGAGTCCGCGAGCCGACGCACCACTTCGTCAGCCGTAAGGCCGTCCGCGTTGATCACCTGGACCTCGGTGAGCGTCGTCTCGTCACCGAGCATGTCGTCGTCCATCCCGCTGCAGACGACCGCGTCCACCTCGTCCAACGGCGCGTCCTCGAGATCGACCGCTTCCCAGCCGGCCTCCTCGATCGCCTGTCGCACATCCTCCAGCCCTTCCTCGATCGCCACGCGCAACGCGCAGCCACCTCCCGGTGGCTATTCTGCCGCGCGGCCCCTCATCGCATGAGTCCTTCTCGGGGCGAATGCCATCGGCCGCGGCAATTCCGGGCCGTAGACAAGCTGGATCGCGTGCGGTGCCACGCCGAAGGAGACCGGCGTCTCTCCGAACGACTCGCCGTCGCGGTGCACCGCGAGCGTGCCGTCGGCCGCCCGCACGCTGAGTTTGCGGCAGCGGTAGAGCGCCACCTTGGGATGACCGAGATGTCCGCCGCCGTAAATCCGCGCCAGTAGTCCGAGGGTCTGGGGAATGGTGACGTCTCCGGCGAGCAGGACGTCGAGTTCGCCGTCGTCGAGGCTCGCGGTCGGCGTGATCCGCATGCCGCCGCCGTAGTATTGCGCGTTCCCGACCGCGACCAGCAGGAAGCGGCCGTCGATCTGCTCGCCGTCCATCTCGATCTCCATCTCGCGCGGCCGGTAGCGCCAGAGCACCCGGAAGACGGCGCGCAGGTACGGGGTCGTGCCCGTCGAGCGGTACTGGTAGCGAAGGCGGGTGTCCTCGGCGGCCACCTCGGCGTCGAAGCCCACGCCAGCGACGTTCAGGAACGCCTCCCCCTGCACGAGCCCGACGTCCGCCGGCGCGGCGTCTCCGTGGAGGGCGAGCTCTGCGGCCGCTCCAAGGTCGGCCGGGATGCCGGCTGTGCGCCGGAAGTCGCAGCCTGCGCCGGCGGGGACGAAAGCGAAACTCGTACGGCCTCCTGCATGCAGGAGGCCGTTTGCAACTTCCATCGCCGTTCCGTCACCCCCGACCGCCACGACACGCTCGTACCCCGCATCGACCGCCTCGCGGGCGATGCGCGTGGCATCGCGGGGAGCGGCGGTCACCACCATCTCGGCCTCGGGGGCCAGCGCATGGACGCGGTCCCACACGGCAGGCCACAGCTTCTGGGCGCGTCCGCGCCCGGCGACGTAGTTGACGATGAACAGGATCCTCACATCGCATGCACCTCGAGCGCCGCGCGGATCGCCTCTCGCTCCTCGTCCGACAGCGGGTAGCGCGACGCTCCCGCGGCGATCGGCTTGGCGTAGATTCGAGTTTCCTCCCGTCCGTACAGTCCGCTGATCACGACGCCGTCACGGGACGG
>JAJYTV010000327.1 GCA_021792885.1 Bacillota bacterium | reverse complement strand
GATGACATCCAGTTGGACGCTCGGACTGGAGAACACGATGCGGTTTCGACTTCGGTCGACGGAAGCGCCGGACGGGACATCATTCCCAAGGCGCGTTACCGCTACCGCGGAAACGCCTCCGGTGCCTACGCCGCCGGCTGCAAAGCCGCGCATCATGCCGTAGTCCCTACTGCCGGTACTGCCGCGCATCATCCCGGACGCACCGCGGCTTTGGCCGTCGAAGACTCCCGACAGAAGGGCGAAGGCGCCGCTCGCACTGCCGTTCACTGCAGCGGCGGCACATCCCCCGAAGACGACTCCGCCGATGCCGAGCGCCGCGATTGCAAGCCCGATCCCGAGAAATGGACGCCTGGCCACGCGGAACGCCTCCTTCAGGTGCACCCCTCAGCGGGGGCGACCGGTCAGGTCGTCGCGCTTCGCCTGGAACTCCTCGCGGTCGATCTCGCCGCTGGCGTACCGGCGCTCGAGCACCGAGAGTGCGTCCTCGGGATTCGGCGCAGGCTTCCACCACGCCCGCAGCACGAGTGCGATGCCGCCGATCACAAGCGCCCAGAAGACGATCATCATGAGCGGCCCGAGCCATGTCCACGGTCCGGCGCCATACCCCCACCACATCATCTTCGGCTCGCCTCCTTGAGTAGAGCGTAGCCGGGGATGGTGCGCGGATGCGTGAAGAGCGACTCAAGAAACCCTCAAGCGGCCATCACGCTTGGTGCAAGACGCGCGGAAGGAAGACGCTTGCAGTTGTTCCTAGACCCAGTCCGGGGCTGGCGAGCACAAGGCGCCCACCCATCGCGTCGAGCAGCCGACTGGCGATCGCGAGGCCCAGCCCCATGCCCGCGCGCGGCGTGCGGCCCTTGGAGCCTCCCTCGCCGCGGTAGAACGGCTCCGTCACGTGCGGCAGGTCTTCAGGGCCAATGCCGTGCCCTTCGTCCCGCACGACGAGTTCGACGTCGAGTTCATGCACCTTGGCGCCGAGGGAAACGCGGCTGCCCTTCGGCGTGTGGGCGAGGCTGTTCGACAAGAGGTTGTCGAGCACTTCGCCGAGGCGCGCGGCGTCGGCGCGCACGGAGATCCCCTCGAGCGCTTCGGTGTCGAGCAGCAGCGCGACGTCCGCGCCCGCGAAGACCATGCGCATGGCGTCGTAGCTCGCCTGCAGCGCGTCCGACGCAGGCACCTCGGTCAGGGTGAGGTCCTCGTAGCGGTGCGCCTCGGCCCTGCCGAACGCAGACAGGTCTCCGGCCATGCGCTCGAGCCGATCGATGCTCCGCGACATGCGCTCGAGCACCTCGGGCGTACAGGCCAGGATCCCTTCGCGCAGCCCGTCGCAGTAGGCGCGCAGCGCTGTCACCGGCGTGCGCAGCTCGTGGCCGACGCTGGCGATCGCCACGTTGCGCCGGCGCTCGGACTCCTGCAGCGACGCGGCGAGGCTGTTGATGTCCTGCCCGAGATCGGAGATCTCCTGGATGTCTTCGGCGGGGATGCGCTTTCCGAAATCGCCCTTGGCGAGCTGACGGGCTGCGGCCGTCAGGCGCCGGAGGGCGCTCGAGATCTGGCCGCTGACGTACGCCGCGATCGCGAGCGAGACGACGATCGCCACCGCCAGGGAGAGGGCGACGTGCACCGACACCGCCTCCGCGATCGCCTGCGCGAGGGTGGCGTCCATCTGCTGCAAGGTCGCGCCCTTCAGGGGGTACATGACCTTGAGCATGAGGCCCTGGTAGGTCACGGCAGGGGCCAGGAACGCTGCAGCCAGACCGGAGACGGCGGCGGCGAGACTCGCCAGGACATAGCTCAGGAAGAGGCGGGGGCCAAGGCGCAAGAGGATGCGCTGGCGTTTCATCCGGGTTCGCCCGGTGCGAGCCGGAAGCCGACGCCTCGGATGTTGGCGATCCGCAGGGAGCCCCCCAGCTTGCGCCGCAGCGAGCCGAGGTGTACGTCGACGACATGCTGGGAGACGTAGCCCTCCGGCCAAAGCGCCGCCAGGATCGACTGGCGGGAGAACACCCTCTGCGGGTGGCGCAGCAAGAGGACCAGCAGGTCGAACTCGCGCGGCGTGAGCGACACCTCTTGCCCCTCGGCGAGCACGCGGTGCTCCTCGACGCGGACTTCGATGTCGAACCAGCGCAGCGCAGCCGGACTTCCGCCGTCTCTCTCCGCGGGTGGGGTCTTTTGCCGGCGAAGCAGCGCAGCGACCCGCAGACAGACCTCTCTGGGAGAGAACGGCTTCACGACATAGTCATCGGCACCGAGCCCCAGGCCGAGCAGGCGGTCTGCTTCCTCACCGCGGGCCGACAGGATCAGCACCGGCAAGTCACTTCGGATGCTGCGGAGCCTGCGCAGGATCTCCAGGCCGTCGAGGTCTGGCAAGGTCAGGTCCAGCAAGGCGACGTCGGTTCCATCCGCAATGCCAGTAAGCGCCTCCTGGCCGGTCCGCGCCGAGGAGACTGCATGTCCATCGTGTGCAAGGTATTGGCCCAGAACAGCCTGCACGTCCTCGTCGTCATCGATGAGCAGCACCCGTGCCAACAGAACCCACCTCTGCTGTCAGGCGATGGATCCCCAGTTACCGCATCGTACCCCACCGGGGTATATATAGCAATCGGCCGAAGGACCCGTCTGCGCTGGGCGGCCGGGCGCGAAGGCGCACCGCCCGCGTGACGTCGCCATGCCGGTACACCGTGACCAGATCCGATGCTTTGCACCGCGCGGCTGCCCTGCCTCCTCCTGCGTGGCGGCTGAAACCTCGGCGGCTTCGCAGCAATATGGGGGAAACACCTTTCCCGTTGACTCGTCGCCAGTGATTGCGTATCATACTGATCAAGGCGATGGAGCTCCGCCTGGGTTTACCCAAACTGCCACCCAAGGGCTAATGACTCCTGTCGAATTCGGCAGGGGTATTATTATGCCCCTGTTTAGGAGGCGTTTTGTGTTTATTGCACAGGTCCTCCAGGTTTTGTTTGTGCTTTTTTTCGCACCTCTTTTGAAGGGGATCATGGATCGGCTGAAGGCTAGAGGTATGCGTCGTGTTGGACCTCCCGTTCTGCAGCCGTATAGGAACCTGTACAAGTGGTTT
>JAJYTV010000326.1 GCA_021792885.1 Bacillota bacterium | reverse complement strand
GCCGAGCGCCGATGCGGCGGACAGCGCCGACGCGGTGAAGCAGAGCGTCGTCGCGAAGGGCATGCCAAGCCCGATCAAGGCCGACGTGGTCGCGTCGCTCGCGGGATCCTCGCCCGGCCGGCGGCTGCGCAGGCGGGCCCAGATGTTCTGCACGCCGAGGAGGAATAGCCCCTCGAACGTCAGAAGGAAGGCAAGCGCAAGTTCTCCGACCAGGCGGCGGCGACCGATCCAGCTCTCGATCGCCGTTCCGTAGAGGTGCAGCAGCACGAACGCGACGGCGAATCCCAAGGCGTAGGCGATCAGGCGGTTGCGGGCGAGTTCCTGCCGCTCTCCGCCGGCGACCGCGAGGCCGATCGCCACGACCGGCAGCGGCCACGCGCACGAGGATACCGCACCGAGTATGGCGTGCAGGAACACAACGTCATAACTGATCGGATCCACGCTCCCAGGGGAGTATCAAACAGTACCCCCATTGTACAAGGTCCTGTCGATTTTGCACGGTTGCCCGTGGACCTCCGGAAGAAGGTGAGGAGAGCGGCCCAGCCGTCCATCCCGCGGCGCGGCGAGTATCGTCTGCTGCTCGCCTCGCGCCTCGTGCGCAGCTTCGCCATGTCCATCGTCACGGTCGTTCTGCCGCTGCTCGTGGCCGAGCGCGGCCTGCGCCCGACCGCAGCGGGGCTCGTGTTCGCCGCGGCATCGGTCGGCGGCGCCGTGATCCTGCTGAGCGCCGGCTTCCTCGGAGACCGCTACGGCCGGCGCCCCGTGCTGTTCGCGATCGCCGCGCTGGCGGCGATCGGGACCGCTGGGTTCGGCCTCAGCTCGAACTACGGCCTGCTCATCCTCTTCGCGTTCGTCGGCGCTTTGGCGCGCGGCGGCGTCGCCGGCTCCGGCGGCGCCTGGGGTCCCTTCGCGCCGGTGGAGCAGCCGCTCATCGCGGAGGTCGTGCCGCGCAGCGCGCGGGGAGCCGTGTTCGCCCGCATGTCGATGCTCGGCGTGCTCGCCGGCGCCGCAGGCTCGCTCGTCGCTGCCCTGCCGGACGCACTGCGCGGCCTGGGCATCTCACCCACGGCCGGCGCCGCGCTCACCATGCTGCTCGCCGGCGCCGGGCAGCTCGCGGCCGGCCTGCTCGTCCTGCCCGTGCGGGAGGCGCCCCCCGCGCCGCCAGCCCGCGCCGAGGGGCGGCGGCTCTCTCCCGAGGCGCGGGACGCCGTCTACAAGCTCTCGCTGACGAATGCCCTGAACGGGTTCGGGGCCGGCTTCCTCGGGCCGTTCTTGACCTACTGGCTGCACGTGCGCTTCGGCGTCGGTGCTGCCGCGCTCGCGACGCTCTTCACCGTGACGAACCTCGTCACGGCGCTCCCCTACCTCGGCGCAGCACGCCTCGCGAACCGCATCGGCAGCATCCCGACGATCCTCTGGACAAGGCTCGTCGGCGCCGCCTTCACGGCGCTCCTGCCGTTCGCGCCGACCTTCCTCTGGGCGGGGATCGTCTACGTCCTGCGCATGGTCTTCCAGATGGCGGCGAATCCCGTCCGCCAGTCCCTCGTGCTCGACCTCGTGGCACCCGAGGAGCGGGGCCGGCTCTCGTCCGCCTCGTCGCTGCCCTCGCAGGTCACGGTGAGCATCTCGCCGTACATCGGCGGCTGGCTGATGGAATCGCTCGGCCTGCTCGGCTTGCCGCTCGAGCTCGCGGCGGCATTCCAAGCCGCGAACTCCATCCTCTTCGCGCGCTTCTTCCGCAGAACCGGCGATCCGGCCGGCGCCCAGACGGACTAGCTGCGGCGCAGACCTCCGTAGATGCCGACGGCCGCGCAGAGCGTGCGTCCCTCTGCGGAGACGGCGCGGGCCTGGGCGAAGTGGATCGAGCGGCCCTTGCGGTCCACCTGCGCATCGAGGAGCACATCGCCCGGCAGGGCAGGCAGGATGTAGCGCACGTCCAGCGTTCGCAGCGCGATCGCCTCGCCGGCGCCGGACCGATGCAGCGCGCGGCGCATCGCTAGGTCGAGCGCGGCGGCCATCGCGCCGCCGTGGCCGACGCCGTCCGGGTTCAGGAGGGCGCCGCCGACCGGCAGGTACAGCGCGTCGCCGCGCACCGCGACGCCAAGCAGGTTTTCAAGGCTGGTCGCGCCCGCGCCCTGCCAGGCCGGCAGGTCCTCTGGCCGCCCGGAGCCCGGAGGGCGGCGCGCGAAGAAGCCCTGCGCGGACGCGACAAGCGCATCGTCCTCGCGCACGATCCTGCAGGAGGCCATCGCCTCCTTCCACCCGTCGGGCAGCGCGGGACAGCTGCCGTCGCCGCGCAGCGGACCTTCATCAAGCGGTGCATGGAATGCGATCTGCATGTGCACGGTGGCGAACAACTCGTCGCCGCGCAGCTGGGCGCCGATCGCGTGCCCCATCGTCACGTCGCAGAGCGTTGCCACCGCTCCCTGGGCGATCCGGCCCGCCCTGTCCCGGGATGCCGCAAGCGCCGGGAGCAGGGTATCGCAGCGGCCGCGCTGCGGGATCTCGATCTCGATGCCGAGCACCTGGCGGAAGGGGTTTTCGGGGAACGTCCGGCGCAATCGATCACCTCCGGGTGATGAGTCCTGGTCACCCCCATCTTAGCGCACCCGCTTGCAGGCGTTGGCCATGCGTCCTCCCGCTGCCTTCCCATGCTAGAATTGGGCCGGGAGGCGACCTCGGTGGAGCGTGCCGCGATCATTGGTCCGGGACGCGTCGGCACGGCGCTCCTGCTCGCGCTCCAGGGCGTGCAGGAAGTGCTCGGGTTCTGCGGCGGGAGCTCCCGCTCGCAGGCGCGCTGCGCGGAGCGCACCGGACTTGCGCCCGCGGCCGACTGCGCGACCCTCTGCAGGGACGCCGACTGGATCTACCTGACCGTGCCTGACGGCCGCATCGAGGAGGTCTGCCGCAAGCTCGCCGAGGACGGCGCGCTGCACGCGGGCCAGGTCGTCTGCCACACCTCCGGCGTCCGCAACAGCGCCGCGCTGGCGCCGGCCGCCGAGCTGGGCGCGCAGGTACTGTCGCTGCACCCGATGCAGGCGATCGCCCGGCCGCAGGAGGGGCGCGCCGCCTTCTCGGGGGCCATGTGCAC
>JAJYTV010000325.1 GCA_021792885.1 Bacillota bacterium | reverse complement strand
TCCGATCTTACGCGTCTTCTGGCCGATTGCCGATGTGGGCGCTTAGAGAATCTAATGCCTGGCGAAGCGACATCCAAGGGTGTGCGGTGATACTCGGAGCGAGGTCGGACGAGATCCGATCGAGAAAGGGGTATCCCGATGCAACGCAAGCACCTTCTGATCGGTGCCCTGGTTGCGCTCCCGCTCCTGGCCGGCGGTGGTGCCGCGGCGTTCGCGGCCTCCACGGGTTCCAGCGGCACATCGCCCGCGGCGGCCTTCCTGGCCGACGTCGCGAGCCACCTCGGCATCTCCACGACCACCCTGCAGAGCGCCGTCGAGCAGGCCCAGCTCGACCAGGTGCAGCAGATGGTCAACTCCGGCAAGCTCAGTTCCAGCCAAGCCTCGCAGATCGAATCGAAGATCAAGTCCGGCAAGATCGGCGCAGGGTTCGGGATGATGTTCGGCCGCCACGACGGCGGGCCGATGATGGGCGGGCGCGGCGCGATGCAGGCCGCAGCCACCTACCTTGGCCTGACGCAGCAGCAGCTGATGTCGGATCTCCGCTCCGGCAAGTCCCTCTCGAGCATCGCGTCGTCGACGGGCGGCAAGACGCTGCAAGGTCTCGAGGCGGCCATCACCACCGCCATGCAGCAAGAGATGCAGCAGGCCGTGACGAACGGCCACATGACGCAGCAGCAGCTCACCCAGGCGGAGAGCAATCTGCAGACGTTCGTGCAGCAGTTCGTCACGCGCACCGGCTTCGGCATGCACGGAGGCGGTCACGGCTGGGGACCGCCCCAGAATGCGCCGCAGGGCAGCGCACCGCCCAGCGGCGGCAGCAGCGGCACCACCACCAACTGACAGGAAGGCCGTGCACCGCGAGGTGCACGGCCTTCCTGTTCGGGTCAAGCCTCTCCGGTGATCTCCTCGAGGCTTCTCCCCATCGTCTCCCGGCCGACCAGAAGTCCGGCGACGAGCGCGACGAGCATCGCGATCGCGAACATGACGAAGATCGTCACGATCGACGTGTGCGTCGCGAGCAGCGAGCCGACGAGGAACGGCGCGACGATGCCGCCCACGCGGCCGACGCCCATCGCCCAGCCGCTGAAGGTCCCGCGCAGGAGCGTCGGATACTGCTCCGTCGTGTAGGCGTAGGTGACGCCCCAGGCCCCGAGGTTGAAGAACCCGAGCAGGCAGCCGAACAGGACGATCATGCCCGGCGCAGTGGCGAATCCGAACCCGATCGCCGCCGCCGCCGACAAGAGGAGGTAGAGGGCGAGCACGGCCCGGCGGCCCCAGCGCTCGACGAGCCAGCCCGCCGAGAGGTAGCCGGGCAACTGCACGAGCGTCACGAGCAGGACGTAGCCGAACGAGTGCACGAGGGTGAAGCCGCGCTCGACCAGTACCGACGGGAGCCACAGGAACATCCCGTAGTAGGCGAAGTTCATCGTCAGCCAGAGCACCCAGAGCGCGATCGTCGTGCGCGCGCGCCCCGGGGCGAAGAGCGCCGACACGGGCGCCGCCTGCGCGCGGGCGGACGAGAGCTCGGCGACGCCGGCCTCGCCGAGGGCGGCGCGGGCGACGGCGGTCGCCTTCGCGCGGTCTCCCGCCTGCCAGAGGTAGCGTGGCGACTCGGGGATGCCGCGCCGCAGGTAGAGCGCGTAGAGCGCCGGAATCGCTCCGACGAAGAAGCCGATGCGCCAGCTGAAGGCGGGAATCAGGAAGAAGGCGACCAGCGCGGCGACGATCCAGCCGACCGCCCAGAAGCTCTCGAGCCAGACGATGCCGCGGCCGCGCAAGGGGCGCGGCAGGAACTCCGTCACGAGCGTCGTCGTCACCGGCAGCTCACCGCCGAGGCCGACGCCGACGAGGAAGCGCATGACGATCAGGAACCCGACCGATGTCGCGAAGCCAGTGATGCCTGTCGCAAGGCTGTAGACCAGCAGCGTCACGAGGAAGACCGTCCGGCGGCCGTAGCGGTCCGCCAGCGTGCCGGCCACGGCAGCGCCGATCGCCATGCCGACGAGGTTGATGCTGCCCACGAGCCCGATCGTCGTCGGACCGAGCTTCCAGGCGAGGATCAGGGCGGCCATGACGAAGGAGAGGATGCCGACGTCGAGCGAGTCGAAGAGGATCCCGAAGCCGCCCACGAAGATCAGGCGGCGGTGGAAGGCGCCGAACGCGCCCTCGTCCAGCCGCCTTCGCACATCAATGGACATGCTGCATACCCCCATTGTCCGGATCGCTCGCACCGTATGCCCGCAGGGCGCACGAGGTGTGCATGGCACCGTGCGGAGGCTGCGCGGATACCCTGATACATGAGGGATCTCGTGCGCTGAAGGAGGAGTGCCGGTTGGGGCAGCCAGGTGGTGTCGTCGCGCGCAAAAGCGTCGTCGGGACGTACGTGCTCTGGCTTCTCGTGGGGGCGGTCGGGGGCCATCGCTTCTACCTCGGCCGCATCGGCAGCGGCCTCGTGATGCTCTCTCTCGCCGTTGTCGGCTTCGCGACGAGCTTCATGTACGTCGGGTACGTCTTCCTCTTCGCGGTCCTCGCGTGGTGGCTGATGGATGCCTTCCGCATCCCCGGCATGGTCCGCGCCGCGAACGGCCCCGATGTGTTCGTGCGCGCCGCTGCGGGCGCGTCGGACGCGCAGCGGATCGCCCCTCAGCTCCTCGCGTCCCCAGAGTCCGCCGTGGAGAGCGGCGGGCCGTTGGGCGAGGGCGCGGGCTGAGGCCTGCCTCTCGCCTCCCTTCGAACCTTCGGACCCGCCGTGTCGAACCCCGGTAGGATTGTCGCCTCTGTGCCAAGAACAACGGGACAAGCTCGAGTGGGCAAAGGGGCAGGCACGGATGTACGACCTGATCGTTCGCGGGGCGCGGCTCGATGGGAAGCTCGTCGACGTGGCGGCAGAGGGCGCGCGGATCGCCGAAATCGCGCCAAGGATCGCGCAGCAGGGCAGAGAGGAGATCGACGCGGGAGGGCGCATGGTCTCCCCGCCCTTCATCGAATCGCATGTCCACCTCGACACGACGCTGACGGCCGGGGAGCCGAAGTGGAACGAGAGCGGGACGCTCTTCGAGGGGATCGAGACCTGGTCTCTGCGCAAGCGCAGC
>JAJYTV010000007.1:15226-19082 GCA_021792885.1 Bacillota bacterium | reverse complement strand
TGTGCCGGTCGACAGACTTCGCGACGGCGTCGTGCAACCCGCGGTTTCGGACCGCGGCGGCGACGCCGTCTTTCAATCGCTCGGAGATCATGCGGGAGCCTCCTACCGGCGCAGGGTCGCCCGAAGCCGGTCCGGGTGCAGGAGCAGGGAAAGCGCCGCCTGCGGGGACGGGGCCACGATGTCCGACGCGAGGAGCGTCTCGCGCGCGGCTCCCTCCGGCCCGAGGACGCAGATGCCGAGGCGCGCCAGGGTCAGCATCGCCGCGTCGTTGCGCCCGTTGCCGAGCGCGACGACGCCTTCCGCCCCGAGCGAGGCGACGTAGGCTTCCTTCTCGCTGCCCTGCCCGATCGGCACGGCGCGTAGCCCGAGGGTCTTTTCGACGACGTCGACGCCCCCGTGCGTCCCGGCCGTCAGGAGGTGCAGCGAAAGCTGCGGGCGCAGCGCGAAGAGACGCTCCGCGACGCCCTCGAGGAGCCGCCCGTCCAGGGCGAGCGTCCCGTTGAGGTCGAGGCAGAGGTGGGCAAGCCGGTACTCGTCTCCGTCCGGGAGCGTGAAGGAGAGCATCAGTCTTCCTTCAGCGCTGCGCGCACCGCCTCCGGGCGCAGCGGCAGCTCGCGAACGCGCGCGCCGACCGCATCACAGACGGCGTTCGCCACCGCGGCCGCGCCCGGGATCGCCGGGGGCTCGCCGACTCCCTTCGCGCCGAACGGCCCGTGCTCCGACGGCACCTCCACGAGTGCCACCTCGATCGGCGGCAGGTCAGCGGCGCGCGGCATCGCGTAGTCGAGGAAGCTCGCGGACGCGAGCTGGCCCTGCGCGTCGTGGCGCATCGCCTCGGAGAGCGCCCGGCCGAGTCCCTGGGCGACGCCGCCGCGGATCTGCCCCTCGACCATCGCCGGGTTCAGCGCCCGCCCGACGTCCTGCACGGCCAGGTAGCCAAGCGGGCGGATGCGGCCGGTCGCGCGGTCGACCTTCACCCGGGCGACGTGCACCGCGAAGCCCGGCGAGGCGCGCCGGATCGCGATGCGCCCACGGCCGTAGATCGGCGGCACGCTGCCGCCGAAGGCTGCCGTCTGGGCCGCGATCTCGGCGATCGGCAGCGCCCGGGTCGGGGCGCCGCGCACGAACACCCTGCCGTCCGCGACGTCCAGGTCCTCCGGGGACGCCTCGAGCGCGCCCGCCGCGATTTCGATCAGCTGTGCGCGCGCGTCCTGCGCGGCCTGCAGCACCGCCGCGCCCACTGTGTAGGTGATCTTGCTGCCGCCCGACGAGCCTGCGTAGGGTGCCGCGTCGGTGTCGGACGCGACGACCCGCACCTGCTCCGCGCGAAGGCCGAAGACCTCGCCCGCGATCGACGCGAACGTGGTGTTCGTCCCGGTGATGTCGATCGACCCGACCTGCAGGGTGAGCGAGCCGTCCCCATTGATGCGGCATGCCGCCGCAGCTGGCTCCGTGCCGCCGCCCCAGCCGCCGACGGCGAGTCCATACCCCTCGTCGGCGCCCTTCTTGCGCTCCTTCCAGAAGGGGTGGCTGCGCGCGGCCTCCAGCGACTCCACAAGGCCGATCGTCGGCCAGGAGCCGCCGGCCGCGCGCGGATCTCCGGACTGGACGGCGGAGCGCAGCCGCAGTTCGATCGGATCCATGGAGAGCTTGCGCGCCAGATCGTCCATCGCCGACTCCAGCGCAAAGTACGCCTGCGGCGCTCCGGGCGCCCGGTAGGCACCGGTCGGGGTGGTGTTCGTGAGCACCTCGTAGCCGACGATGTCGAGGTGCGGCACGCGGTAGGTGCTGCCGAGCAGGAGCCCCGCGATGCCGACCGTCTCGTCGGGCTGGGCGCCGGCGTTCAGCACAAGCCGCGCCTGCAGCGCCGTGAGGGTCCCGTCGCGGCGCGCGCCGATCTTCACCTCGATCTCCGCCATCTGCCCGGGCCGGCTCAGCAGGAAGTCCTGACCGCGGTCGAGGACGATGCGCACCGGGCGGTCGAAGAGCAGCGCGAGGCGGGCGGCCAGCGGTTCGAGCTTGACGAACTTGGCGCCGAACCCCCCGCCGACCTGCATCCCCACAACCTTGACCATCTGCTCCGGCAGCCCGACGGCGACCGCGACCTCCTCGCGCACCGCGAACTGGCCCTGCGTCGTCGTGTAGACCGTCACGCCGCCGCCCTCGCTCGGCGCGGCGACGCTGGCGTGCGGTTCGAGGTACCCCTGGTAGGCGGCTGCGACGCGGTAGCTGCCCTCGACCACGAGGTCCGCAAGGCGCAGCCCCTCGTCGATGCTGCCGCGGTTGAACGCGACCTGGCCGCAGACGTTCGGGCCGCGGCGCTCCCCGCCTCCGCCGACGGCCGCACCGTGCGCCCCGGCGTCGGCCCGCTCCGCGAGGCTCTCAAGCGGCCGCACGAGCGGCGCGTCCTGCGCCATCGCCAGCCGCACGTCCAAGACAGCCGGCAGGCGCTCGTAGCGGACATTCAGGCGGGCGGCCGCGTCCTCCGCGGTGCGCAGGTCCTCTGCGACCACGACCGCAACGGGCTCGCCGGCGTAGAACACTTCCTTGTCCGCGAGAAGGCCGAGCGTGCCGATCTCCTGCGCCGTGTAGACGCCGAGCACGCCGGGCAGCGCGCGGGCCGCGTCCGCCTCGACGCGCAGGATGCGCGCCCGAGGGTACGGACTCGTCACGATGCGGGCGCTGAGACCTCCCGCGAGCTGGACATCCGCCGCATACTTCATGCGGCCAAGGACCTTCTCGCCGCCTTCGATGCGGCGCTGGGGCGTTCCGATCGCGTAGTCGGGCAAACCGCGCACTTCCTTCCTGTCGGGCGTCAGCGGCCCTTCGCTTCGCGGTCCAGCGCGCCGCAGAACTGGCGGACGAGCATCGTGGCGACGCCTCCGGCCACGCGCTGGCCCAGGCTCGCGAGCATGCCGCCCATCTCCGCCTCCGCGGCATAGTGCAGCGACGTGCCGCTGCCCTGTTCGTTGAGCGCGGTCCGTACCTGCGCTTCGAGGAAACCGCTCTGCCCCTCCATCTGGAGGTCGAAATCGTAATTGGTCGGCGCCTGCGCGCGCCGCACGCGGATGCTGCCCTCGTACTCGCCCCGCACAGCGGCGACGCCGATCACGAAGCGCGCGTAGTAGCCGTCCCCGTCGGCGCGCAGCTCCTTGCAGCCAGGCAGGCTGCGCTGCAGCGCCTCGGGATCCTCGAGCGCCGCGAACACGGCCCCCCGCGGGGAAGAGAGCGCTGCATCCCCTTCGATGTGCACCGCAGCAGGTCCCCTTCCAAGCGAACAAATGACCGGCCTTGCGGCCGGTAGTTATTCTTCTCCATCCAATCGAGGCGACCCTGCAGCCCGCGTCGCGCGGAGCCGCCCGCGCTCCAAGACCGCCTGGAAGACGCGCCCTCGCGCGATGTCGCGGCCGCGACAGCGCGCGCTCACCTCGCAGACGAGGAGCCGGTCGCGCTGCTTCCTTGCGACGGCCCGCACCTCCACCGTCTCGCCAAGTGGGGCGGCCCCGAGGTGGCGGATGTCCACGCCCACGCCGACGTCCTCCTCGTGCTGCTCGAGCGCCGGCTCGATGACGAGGCGGGCCGCCCATTCCAGGTGGTGCACGAGCCAGGCGGTCGACAGCACGGGATGGATCAGACGGTCTCCGAAGGCCGCCTGCATGTTCTCCTCGACCAGGAAGGAGAGAGAGGCGCTCGTGCCGCGCGCGACGGTGTGCACTAGATCGCCTTCATGCGTTCGAATGGATTCAGGCACTCGTCGCAGTAGTAGACCGACCGGCAGCGCGTCGGGCCGAAGCTCGCCTCGACGCGCGTCCGCTTGGAGCCGCAGTAGGGGCAGGTGGGCGCCGTCCCGGGGGGC
>JAJYTV010000007.1:0-15216 GCA_021792885.1 Bacillota bacterium | reverse complement strand
CCGAAGCTCTGCAGGGCGAGCCGACCGGCGGGGCTGATCCTGTCGGTGGTCCAGGCCGGGTCGAAGCGGAACGAGACCTTCGCCTCCGCGACGCCGGGGATCTGCATGAGGCGCTCTTGCGCGGCCTGCTGCATGAAGCCGAGGGCTGGACAGCCCGTGAACGTCGGAAGGAGGTCCACCTCGACCCTGCTGTCCGCGATACGCACCGCTTCGACGAGGCCCAGGTCGACGATGCTCAGGACCGGGATCTCCGGGTCCGATACGCTGCGCAGTGCCTCGCGCACCCCTTGCTCCGTCAACATCCCGCAGACATCCTCTCTACCACGTGGCGGCCGGATCGCTCCGCCACACCTCTCCCATCGTCTGCAGCAGGGACGCGAGTTCCGGCCCGTGGTGGCCGATGCGGCCGCAGCGTGATTCCCGCTTTTCCGCGAGCGACGGGATCTGCAGCCCATGCTCGCCGAGCGCTGCGTGCACGCGCTCGACGAACGCCCGAAGAAGGCGCGACGGCCGGTCCGGCAGCACGCCCTCCTTGACCAGCACCTGCTCCCAGGCGAGCGGGTGGAAGAGTCCGCGGCTCTCCGCCAAGACCCGATCCACCGCGTGCTGGGTGCGCCGGTGGGCCTCTGCGCCGCCGTGCGCGAGCCGCCCGAGCCACATTGCGCCGTGCTCCAGGTGGTAGCGCTCCTCCCGGCGGATGCGCTGCGCGACCGAGCGCAGCAGCGGCTCGTTCGCGTGCAGGAGCTGCTCGGTGCGCAGGTCGTCGGCGATGTCGTAGACGTAATGCCGCACGACGGTGAAGGCCCAGTCGCCGTTCTCGCGCTCGAGAAGCGTCGCGTTGCGCATCTCGCTCTCGCGCCGACCGAACGCGAGCTGGTCGCGGCTCAGGCCGCGCATCGACTCGATCAGTTCGTACCAGAGCGCCGCGTGCGAGATCTCGTCCTGGGCGATCGAGGCGAACGCGATGTCCTCCTCGATCAGCGGCGCGAACGCGCACCACTCGGAATCCCGGTGGCCGAGCACCAGTTCGTCGTCCGCCATCAGCAGCAGGTACTCACCCAGCGCCGCGCGGCCCTCGCCGCTCAGCTCATGCCCGATCGGCACGGCGATCGCCTCCGAAGCGCTTCCACTTGTCCACCGTCTCGCGGTAGCCCTCGCCGCTCCGGTAGAGGCGGCGCGGTTCCGGGCCGAGCGCCGCGTCCCCGACCGGTGCCTGCCGCACCGCGTCGCGCGGCACGACCCAGATCTGGACATACTCCTTGCGTCGGCAAAAGAGCTCTTGCGCGAGCAGCACAGCCATGTCCGCGTCGCACGCGAGGAGGCTCCCGGCGTGCTTGTGCGGCTCGCCCTTGCGCTCCCGGCCGAACACCTCGTAGACCGCCATCTCTTGGGACATGGCGCCCACTCCCTACGCCGCGCTCGTCGGGGTCGCCATCGCATCGCGGACCCACAGCTGCTGCTCGCGCGTCATGCGTCGCAGCCTGAGGCGGTCTTCGGTGCGCGCGCCGCCGCCCTTCACGACGCGCCAGAACTCGTTCCAGTCGGGGTCGCCGTAGAGCCAGTCGCCGGTCGCGGGGTCCTGGCGCAGCTCGGCGTCGGGGATCGCGAGGCCGAGCGCCTGCACCTTCGGCACATACTTGCGCAGGAAGGACTGGCGCAGTTGCTCGTTCGTCATCAGCCGGATGCGCCAGCGGAAGGTGAGCTCGGTGTTCGGCGACTGTTCGTCGGGCGGGCCGAAGAAGTGCAAGAGAGGCTGCCACCAGCGCGTCAGCGCATCCTGCAGCATCGCGCGCTGCACCCGCGTCCCCGCGGCGAGCGTCAGCACGATGTCCTCGCCATGCTTGAGGTGGATCGCCTCCTCGGCGCAGACGCGCCGCAGGATGCGCGCGTACGGGGCGTAGCTCGTCCTGAGCAGGGCGCCTTGCGTCTCGAGGGCGGCTCCGTCGACCAGCCAGGCGATCACGCCGACGTCTGCCCAGGTCGGCGCAGGGTAGGTGAAGACGTTGTGAAACTTCGCCTTGCCGGCGATCAGGTCTTCCAGCATGTGCTCGCGCGTGATCCCGAGCGGGCGCCCGAGATCCTCCGCGACGCGGTAGATCATCTGCGCGTGGCCGATCTCGTCCTGCACCTTCGAGAGCACCGAGAGTTTGCGCTGCAGGCCGGGGGCGCGGGGAATCCACTCGCGTTCGGGAAGGGCGCCCATCAGTTCCGAGTTGGCATGCGTCACGATCAGGCGCAGGCACTGCCGCCGGTATTCGTCCGGCATCCAGTCTCCCGCCTCGATCAGTTCCCCTCTGGCGATCTTCGCTTCGAACGCGGCCAGGCGCTCCTCGCTCACCCGCCATCCCTCCGTCTGCGCACCTCTTGGCGCAGGCCCTGTGGGCCACGCGCCGAGATCTGCTCCGGATGGACCATCCTATGAGGTCCTATCGGTCCTTGGCTTCCATCCTAACGACCCCCGCCTCATTTCGTCAACGACGGCGCAGAATCGCGGATCCGGGGAATAGAATGCGCCGTGGAATTGGCAGACTTCTGGGGTAGGAGGAGCAAGATGGAGTTCGCCTTTCACGGCGCGCCGGAAGATCGATGCATCGCTTCCTTCTCACACCGTCTCGGCCAGGCGATGACTGCGCAGGGTCACCGTGAGACGCAGGCCCAGCCAGGAACGAAGCTCGTCTTCTCCCATGTCGACCGGGAGAAGGCACGCCCGTTCCGGCGCCATGCGCAGGCGACCTACATCGTCGCGCTGCTGCGCCTGCCGGAGGAGCCGGAGGACTTCCTGCGCACCGCATACCCCTACCTCGTCCGCTCGCTCGCGAACCTCCTGTTCGCCGTCGTCGGCGACACGCGCCGCCCGAAGACCTATTTCCTCACGCTCGAGCGCGGCTACTACCCGATCAAGCCCCCCTACGACGCGCCGGAGCACGTCGCGGAGGTGGTTCGGCGGCTCACTCCGCTTGCGACCTCTCACCTGATCGTCGACAACGTCTTCGACCAGGACCTCGAACAGGACCTGTGGGCCGGCGACACGGCGACCCGCCAGCTGCGCCGGGCCGGCGAGACGCTTGACCGCTGGAACCTCCTGCCCGCGCCGTTCCCGATCCAGGAGATCCTGCCACCGGATGACTTCCGCCACCTGCAGCACCTCTACCAGCTCGGCGGGCTCTCGTACGGCAACCTCAGCCAGCGCCGCGACGACCGCCGCTTCTGGATGTCGGGCAGCGGCGTCAACAAGGCGAAGCTCGAGGAGGTCGGGCGCGACATCCTCATGGTCAAGGACTACGACGACGGCCAGCGGGCGATGCGCCTCTCCGTCCCGCCCGACATCCGGCCGCGGCGCGTCTCGGTCGACGCGATCGAGCACCACATGATCTACCGCGATCACCCGAAGGTGGGCGCGATCATCCATGTGCACGCCTGGATGGACGGCATCGCCTCGACGGAAGTGAACTACCCCTGCGGCACCCTGGAGCTCGCCACCTCGGTGGCGACGCTGGTGCGGCAGGCCGACGACCCGTCGCAAGCCGTGATCGGCCTCAGAAACCACGGCATGACCATCACGGGCCACGACCTCGACGACATCATGGAGCGCGTCGACGGCAAGATCATCCCGCAGGTCCCCATGTCCTGATGGGCAGGGGCAAGGCGGTTCTCTACCGCGTCTCGATCCCCCGCTTCCTGCTCGGACAGGCGCTGGGCAAGCGGCTGCCTTGGGTGCTCTGGGGCGCGCCCGGTCCGCTCAGCCTGCGCAGCCTCCCGGAGCCGCAGGCGCCGGGACCGGGGTTCGCCACGCTCAGGCCGCGCCTTTCCGGCATCTGCGGCTCCGACGTCGCGATCGTGCGCGGCAAGACGAGCCCCGCCCAGTCCCCCTTCTACTCCTTCCCCGCAGTGCTCGGACACGAGGTGCTGGCGGATGTCGTCGGCCCCGATGGCCATCCCCTGCAGGGACGAAGGGTCGTCATCGACCCCGTGATCTCCTGCTACGTGCGCGGTGACCCGCCCTGCCCGGCCTGCGCCGCCGGCCAGACGCAGCGCTGCGCGCGCCGCTCGAGCCAGAAGGGGATCGGCCCAGGCACCCTGATCGGATACCAGGCGCAACTGCCCGGCGGCTTCTCCCGCCGCATGCTCGCCCACGAAAGCCAGCTCTACGAAGTTCCCCCCGCGCTGCCCGACGAGCTCGCGGTGCTCGCAGAGCCCTACGCGATCGCCCTGCACGCCGTGCTGCGCCGCCCGCCGCAAGCGGGCGAGAAGGTGCTCGTGCTGGGGGCTGGCACGGTGGGGCTCCTGACGCTGCTCGCCCTGAAACTGCACGGGGAGGGCTCGGAGGTGCACGTCGTCGCCCGCCATCCCCACCAGCGCCGCTTCGCGCTCGCGCTGGGGGCAGACCGCGCGTACGGGCACGAGGGGGCGGCCGTCGCGGTGCAGGCCGCCGTCGGGGCGGAGCTCCTGCGCCCGCTGCTCGGCCGCCCGGTCTTCAGCAGCGGCTTCGACCTCGTCTACGACTGCGTCGGCAGCGCGCAGAGCCTCGGGGACGCGCTGCGGGTCACGCGGCCGGGAGGGACATTGGTGCTCGTCGGCACCGCGGGCCCGCTCTCGGTCGACTGGTCCTTCGTCTGGGCGAACGAACTGCAGCTTCTCGGGACCTTCGGATACGGGCGCGAGGCGGGCGGCGAGCACACCTTCGCGATCGCTTTGCGCGACCTGGCGACGGAGAGGGCCGCCCCGGCCGCCGGCCTCGTTACGCACCGCTACCGCTTGGACGAGTACCGCCAGGCGATGCGCGCGCACCTCGATGCCGGTTCGGAGCGGCCCCTCAAGGCCGTGTTCGATCTGCGGGACGGGATCTAGTACCGCCAGGCGATGTGCGCGCACCTCGATGCCGGTTCGGAGCGTCCCCTCAAGGCCGTGTTCGATTACAGAGCCCACGCTCCACGCACGACTCTAGTCCGAGGAAGCTCCAGACGGTTACATGAAACCTCTGTTAACAAACTTTGTTGGAATCGGATGACCCGAAAAGAGGCGGCGCTACCAATAGCGCCGCTTCCACTTGGTGGCAGTTCAGCGAGTCAACGGATGCATGGTTTGCGCGAACTTCTTTAGAGTCGCGGTCGAGACTGCGCGTCCTGTGAGGTAGACGAGCACTCTGCCGTGCTCCTGCTCGTGAATGTACGTCCACGAAGTCTTCCCACCGAGGAACCAAAGGAGGTTATGAAACTTACCAGCAAAGCCAAGCCGTCCGACACCTACAGGCAGTTTACCAGCGGTCGAGATCTTCAACTGTGATGTGGGGTTTATCGCTTGGATAGCCTGGAGCAGCGTCATTGCGTTCGCATTGGCTGGCTGTTCGAAGATCCACACCATGCCAGGTTCAAGATTACCTTTCGGCAAGTTGAACTTGAGTTTCGGGTTCACGCAAGTAATAGTAAGTTGCCAAATCGGCATCCCTATCTCTGACGGCGGCGTTGTGGCGGTTTGTGTTACACTCGCAGCAGACTGATAAGCACCGCTGCATTTGTAGTTTGCGACCTGTGGCGCTAACAGTCCAAGCGATGCAGGAATGCTGGTCATCGGCCTTGGCTTTGAAGCGTTCTTCCGAATTACGATTGGAATAGCTGAAGTACTGGGTTTAGTGTTCGTCTTTGTAGCACAGCCAGCTAACAGGACCGTTGCAACAATCCCTATGACAGCCATGTAGGGTTTCAATATATTTCATCTCCAAATTTTTTGTACTCCATATTTTGCCAGAGTCAACTTCATTAAAGCTATTCTGTAGTGGTGAACACCATCGGGATGTGACTGTGATCCAGCAGCCGACTAGCGACAACATTACGGGGAATGTTGGTCGTGGAATCGATACTCTGGAACCACACGAGATAGTTTGGCAGGTACTTGGTACTGGTGACGTCTGTACCGTGATGTAAAAAGGTTGGGGTCCAGGCTACGATGAGGTTGCTCAGACACCCATCGATGAGGCCCGGACCTTATGAACAGGGTACCACCATCGGAGCGCATCGGGGAGTCCATTGCGAAGCTGCTCAACCAGGAAATTGAGGGGGACGGCTCGGTCGTCGGGGAGCTCATGCGCCTGGGCGCGCAGAAGTTCGTGCAGGAACTGGTGGAGCGCGAGGTGACGTCGTTCCTTCGGCGCGATCACTACGCGCGACGGGAGGATGGCGAAGATCTGCGGGGCTACCGCAACGGCTACCGGCCGAAGTCCATGAACACGGCGGAGGGCGCGCTCCCGGTGCAGATGCTACAGGTGCGGGGCAGCGCAGAGCGGTTCCATTCGCACGTGGTGGAGTTCCTGGAGGGCAACACGGACGTGTGGAGCGGCTGGTCGCGGAGATGTATGCCAGAGGGCTCTCAACGCGAGACATCGAGGATGCGCTGCGCGATGCGACCGGCGAGCGGCTCAGTGGTGTCCGTTCCGCCATTTGCATCGACGTAGCACGCGTGCTACCTTGTGGGTATGATTAGAAAAATCACGCAACGAGAACTTCGTAATCATAGTGGGGAGATCATGCGGGCACTGGATCGCGGCGAGACCTTGATCGTCACGCGAAACGGTGTACCGGTCGGGGAATTGGTGCCGCTTCGAGCGCGGCGCTTTGTGGCTGCCGAAGCGGCATGGGCTGCGTTTGCCGGCGCGCCGTCGATCGATTTCGCCGGCTTCAGGGCGGACGTGGATGCGCTGGTCGGTCAGGAGCTTGATCCGCGTGGCTGATCAACGACGTCCACGCGGGCTGGTTGATACGTCCGTGGTAATCGACCTGGAGCATCTCGACCTGCAGGATTTGCCGTCTGAGTTGGCCGTGTCCGCTGTGACGATGGCCGAACTGGCCGCGGGACCTCATGCGACATCGGATCCGGTGGAACGCGCACGACGTCAGGACCGTCTGCAACGTGCCGAAGCCATATTTGATCCACTGCCGGTCGATGCCGACGTGGCGAGAGCTTACGGGCGCCTCTACGCGACGGTTCTGGCTACTGGGCGCAAAGCCCGGGGTCGGCGCGCTTTCGATCTACTCATCGCGGCCACCGCCCTGGCGGCACAACTCCCGCTCTTCACCAGCAATCCGGATGACTTCAGCGACATTGTGTCTCTTGTCGAAGTCATCGCGGTTTCTCCTTGTTCCAGCCAGTAGCACCGCTCGCCTCACTCCGGCCTTGCCGCGATTCCGTTCCGTTAGACCTACCCAAAGCTACGCAAAGGTAGCTTCAGCGCTAACTTCCTGCTTCGTCGGGGCCGGTTTCACAGCAGCCAGATGACCACTGCCGCTTTCAAGTAAACTGTTCAAGCCCCCAAAGGGCGCGTCTTGGTAGGCGCCCCACGTCGTTGAGAAGGCGTTACCACGAGAGGATGGCATGGCCGAAAGCGCCCCGGTTTCCTGCGGGCCCTGGCGGGTGGACGAATGGGGCGACGGACGTGCTGTCGACTCGCCATCCATCTCGCCGCAGCACCGCATCGCGACGGGACGCTCTGGCCGAACACCAACGGCCGGAGCCGTTCGATCTCCTCTGTGGTCAGCGGCGAGGGACGGGGATGCTTTGTGGACCCAACGCATGATTCTCGCCACGCTCGCATCCCTGTTCCAGCCCCCGCAGAGCGCGCTTTCCGAGGGCCCCGAAAACTCCTTGCTGGTCCGATATGAAGTTCACCTGGACGGACCGAACTTCTGGGCCGATATACTAGTTCTCCTCGAGCTCCCGCACGACCCGCGAGAAGTTGTCAAGCCCCTCGTGAAGCGCCGCGCGCTGCGAGAGGTCCACGCCGGCGCGCGCGAGGATCGGAAGCGGGTCGTCGGAGCCGCCTGCCGCGAGGAACGCGAGGTAGCGCTCCGCCGCCGGCGCGCCGTGCTCAAGGATCTCGTGCGAGAGCGCCGCTGCTGCGATGAAGCCGGTCGCGTACTGGAAGACGTAGTACCCCATGTAGAAGTGGGGAATGCGCGCCCACTCGTAGGTTCCGACCTCGTCGATCTCGAGGTCCGGGCCGTAGTAGCGGAGCAGGAGATCCTGGTAGGTATCCTGCAGGTACTCCGCCGTGAGCGCCCCGCCCTGCTCCACCCGCTCGTGCATCGCCAGTTCGAACTCCGCGAACATCGCCTGGCGGAAGACGGTCGCGAGGAACTTCTGTGCGAGGTCGTCGCGCAGGTCGAGGCGCACGTCCGGGTTCTCGGTCCCGCGGATCAGCGCGTCGAGCAAGAGGTGCTCGTTGCACGTCGAGGCGATCTCCGCGAGGAAGATCGGGTAGCGCGCGCCGCGGTAGCTCTGCGCCTCCGACGCCAGGATCGAGTGCATCGCGTGGCCTGCTTCGTGGGCGAGCGTGAACATGCTCTCGCGGGTGCCGGTATAGGTCATCAGGATGTACGGATGCACGTCGTAGACGCCCATCGAGTAGGCGCCGGAGCGCTTGCCGCGGTTCTCCAGCACATCGACGTAGCGCTGCGTCAGGATGCGCTGCAGGCGCTCGCCGTAGCCCCCGCCCAGCGGGCGCAGGGCCCGCGAGACGTCGGCGCAGGCCTCCTGCCAGCTGCGCTGCTCGTCGGGCAGCGCGACGATCGGCGGGTAGATGTCGTAGAAGTGGAAGCGCTCGAGCCCGAGACGCCGCTTGCGCCAGGCGATGTAGCGGTGCAGGTCCGGGAGCGCCGCGTGCACCTCGTCGAGGAGGTTCTGGTAGAGCGCCGTCGGCAGGGCGCGCGCGTCGAGCGCCGCCTCGAGCGCCGACGGGTAGCGCCGAACGCGCGCCTCGGTGACCTCCGTGCGGATCTGCTGGTCCAGCGTCGCGGCAAACGTATGGCGGTGCTGCGCGTAGGGCGCGTGGATGCCCAGGTAGGCTCCCATCCGCACCTTGCGGTCGGGCGACATCACGTACTGCCCGTAGCGGCCGTGCGAGAGCGGCAGGCGGTTCCCGTCCGCGTCCTCGATCTCGCCGAAGTCGAGGTCCGCGTTCGAGAGCTGCCCGGCAACCGTGTCGGCGCCCTGCAGGACGGGAGAGAACGCCGCGAGCAGCGCCTCCTCGTCCGGGCCGAGCACATGCTTGCGCATCCTCTCGATGCGGCGGAAGGTGTGGTCGTACGCGCCAAGCGCCGGCGTAGCCGCGAGAAGCTCCGCGATGCGGCCTTCCGGCAGGGCGACGAGCTCAGGGACGACGAACGCGGTCGCCTCGCCGACCTGCGCGGCGAGCATCTGGGCCTGGCTGACCATCTCGGTGCCTTGCGGGTCCTGCGTGTCCTGGTCGTGGGAGAACATCGCGTAGGCGTAGAACCGCTCGAGGCGGCTGCCGATCCGGTCCTCCGCCTGCAGCGCGCGCAGGAGCGTCCCGCCGTCCTCCCCGAGCTTGCCGCGGAACTGCTCGAAGGCCTTCGCCTCTTCGGTCAGTTCGGAAAGCGCCTCCTGCCAGGCCGCCCTCGTCGGATAGAGGTCCTGTAGATTCCACTGCAGCGAGGGATCCTGCTCGCTGCGGGTGCGGATCGCGTCACTCATAGGGCGTGTGCCTCCTCCAAAACCACTTGTTCCTTTCTGACACGACGCACCGACTCCTGCCGCGCGAGGCGGCAGGGAGCCTCGTGGGCGGGAGCGAAGTCCATTCCATCCCGAGAGGAGGACCCGGCGGATGCCGACCGTTGATCGCAACTTGCCTGGGCTTGAGGATCTCGAGGCTGCGCGCGCCCGCATCGCGGCGATGCTGCTGCCGACCCCGCTGCTCCCGTCGCGCTCCCAGGAGGCAGCCCTCTGGCTGAAGCCGGAGAACCTGCAGCGCACCGGATCGTTCAAGTTCCGCGGCGCCTACCACAAGCTTTCCCGTCTTACCCCGGAGGAGCGCGCACGCGGCGTCGTCGCGTACTCCTCGGGCAACCACGGTCAGGCGGTCGCCTGCGCGGCCGCTCTCTTCTCGTGCCCCGCGACGATCGTCATGCCGCAGGACGCGGTGCAGGAGAAGGTCGACGGCGTGCTGCGCTACGGTGCGCGCATCGTCTCCTGCGAGGGCGGCTCCGACGAGCGCAGGCGCATCGCGGAGGAGCTCGCCGCCAAAGAGGGCCTCGCGATCGTGCCGCCGTACGACGACCTCGACATCGTGCTCGGCCAAGCAAGCTGCGGCCTCGAGATCGCCCGCGAGCGCGGCGAGATCCGCCAGGTCCTCGTGCCGGTCGGCGGGGGCGGTCTGCTCTCCGGCGTCGCCCTCGCCGTGCGCGCCCTCCTTCCCGAGGTGCGCGTCGTCGGGGTCGAGCCGCAGGGCGCGGACGACCTCCACCGCAGTTTCGAGAGCGGCGCCCACGTGCGCCTGGAGCACGTCGACACGCTCGCGGACGGCCTGCGTACCCAGTCGGTGGGAGAGGTCAACTACGCGATCCTGCGTGCGGTCGTGGACGAGGTCGTGACCGTCTCCGAGGAGGAGATCCTCGAGGGGGCGCGCACGCTTCTGTGGACGGAGAAACTGCTCGTCGAGCCGTCCGGCGCCGTCGCGTTCGCCGCGTTCCAGTCGGGGCGCGTGCCGCGCGACGTCGAGACGGCCGCCGTGCTCTCCGGCGGCAACATCTCCGCCCCCGTGCTACGCTCTCTGCTGGAGCGGTGAACCAGCGGGTCCGCGGCATCCTCGTCGTGCTCCTCTCTGCGTCGCTCTGGGGCCTCTCGGGCACGGCGGCGCAGGTACTCTTCACGCGCGGCTTCTCTCCGATGTTCCTCGTCGCGGTGCGCCTTTGGGGCGCCGCGGTGATCCTCCTGCTCGCCGTCTACCTGCGCCACCCGGCGAGCCTGCGCGTCGATCGGCGCAGCCTCGGGCAGCTCGCGGTCTTCGGCCTCTTCGGCTTCTTCCTCGTGCAGTACTCCTACTTCGCCGCGATCGCCGCGGCCGGCGTCGCGACCGCGACCTTCCTGCAGTACCTCGGTCCCGCGCTGATCGTGCTCTACGCAGCGATCGCTCGGCGAAGGCTCCCCTCACCCGCCGAGGCGGGCGCCGTCCTGCTCGCGGTCTGCGGCACAGGGCTGCTCGTACTCGGCGGCGGGCCGCTGCGCGTGACCTCGGCAGGCCTCCTCTTCGGCCTGCTCTCGGCCGTCAGCCTCGCCTTCTACACGATCTACCCGGCGACGCTCGTCCAGCGCCTCGGCCCATGGACGACGAGCGGCTACGGCTTCCTCTTCGGGGCGCTCGCGGCGACCCTCTTCTACGCGGCGACGCCACACCGCATGCCGCCGCTCACGATGCAGGACCTCGCCCTCACCCTGTTCGTCGTCCTGTTCGGCACGCTGATCGCGTTCGCGATCTATGTCTCCGCCCTGCGCCACCTCAGCCCCTCTGAGATCGGCATCGCGGCCACGGGAGAGCCGCTCTCCGCGGCCGCGAGTGCCTACTTCCTCCTGGGGCAGGCTTTGCAGGGATGGCAGTACGCCGGCGGCGCCCTGATCGTCATCGCCGTCGCCGTACTGGCCCTCTTCGGAAGGACCCCGGCCGCGCGCGTGGAACGTACGGGAGTAATCGCTGGCGGGAGGCCCGATCCCTGATGGAAGTCGGATCGCTGATGCTGCCGCTTGAACGCTCGCTGATCTCTCCTCTCGCGACACTCGAGGAAGCGTACACCATGCTCTTGGACGCCCGCCTCACCTGCCTCGTGCTGGATGAGCATCCGCGCGGGCGCATCGTGCGCATGCGCAGCATCCTCGACCACTTGGCGGGCGCCGTGCTGCACGGTCTGCGCGCCGACCCGTCGCGGCCGGTCGCGACGCTTGCGGAGCACGTCGAAGTCGTGCCGCAGAGCTCCCCCATCGAGGTGGCCGCCAAGGCGCTCTGGCGCCGGCCGAGCCGCGCCGTGCTCGTGAGCGACCCGGAGGGGGCCGTGATCGGCCTCGTCGGGTGGCCGCAGCTCAACCGGTTCTTCGACGAGATCCTCGACATCGAGGGCGCATCGCGCATCGAGTTCCACCTCGGCGACACGCCCGGCCAGATGGCGCGCGCGCTGCAGGCGGTGGGCGACGCGGGTGCGAACGTGCGCGCGACCTACCTCACGCACCCGCGCGAGGGGCAGCGCACCGGCACCGTCTACGTGCCCGAAGAGAGTGCCGCCGCCGCGCGCGAGGGATTGCGCAAGGAGGGATTCGCCCTCGTCTGAATGCACGAGCAAACGGAGGGGACCGGGGGCGCGCCGCCTCCGGTCCCCTCCGTTCGGATCAGAGGCCGTAGATCGCCCTGTACTTCTTCTGGATGTAGTCGATGTAGGGCTGTGCGGTCAGCGGGCTACCTGTCGCGCGGCGCAGCATCTCGTCGGTCGAGTGGGTGCTCCCGACCGCGTGCACGTTCGTGCGCAGCCAGCCGAGCAGCGGCGAGAACGCGCCCGCGCGGATCATCTCGTCGAGGTCGCCGAGGTCGCGCGACGCGCCCTGCCAGAGCTGCGCCGAAACGACGTTGCCGACGCTGTAGCCGATGAAGCTGCCGAAGCCGCCGGTCCAGTGGATGTCCTGCAGCGCCCCCGAGAGGTCGTCCGGCGGCACGATGCCGAGGTAGGTCCGCATCTTCTCGGACCAGGCCTCGGGAACGTCCTCCGGCTCCAGGCTGCCGGCCAAGAGAGCGCGCTCGATCTCGAAGCGCACGGCGATGTGCAGGTTGTAGGTCACCTCGTCCGCGTCGACCCGGATCAGCGAGGGCGCGGAGTAGTTGACGGCGCGGTAGATCGCATCGACGTCGACACCCGCGAGCTGCGACGGGAAGTATCGCTTCGCCGTCGGCAGGAAGTACTCCCAAAAAGCCCGCGAGCGACCGACGAGGTTCTCCCACATGCGCGACTGCGACTCGTGCACGCCGCCCGAGATCGCCTGGCCGAGCGGCGTGCGCGCCCACTCGGCCGGCAGGCCCTGCTCGTACATGCCGTGGCCCGCCTCGTGCAGCGTGGAGTAGAAGCCGCCGGGGAAACCCTGCACGTCGATGTTCGTCGTGATCCGCACGTCGTCGACGCCGAAGGACGTCGTGAAAGGATGGATCGAGACGTCCTGGCGTCCGCGCGCGAAGTCGAAGCCGAAGGCGGTCACGGCGTCGATCCCCGCCTGCCACTGGGCCTCGTAGGGATAGTCCTGGTGCAGCATGCTGCGGTCGATGCGGCCCGTGCGCTCGGCGATCTGCCGCACGAGCGGCAAAATTCCGTCCTTCAGCGCCTCGAGCAGCTGTGCCGCCCTCTCGGCCGTCAGTCCCGGCTCGTCGGCGTCGACGAGCACGTCGTAGGGCTCCTGCTCGTAGCCGATCGCCTCCGCCGATTCGCGGCTGAGCTGCATCAACCGGCGGAAGGCGGGGGCAAAGAGGGCGAAGCGCCGCTCCTCGCGCGCCGCGACCCAGGCCTCGTAGGCCGCCGCCGACGCGCGCTGCATCTCCGCGACAAGGTCCTGGGGAAGCTTCGTCTGCTTGTCGTAGGCCCGCCGCGTGACGCGCACGAGTGCCCGCTGCGGGTCGTCCTGCGGCCGGCCTTGGTAGTCATCCTCGAGCGCCTGCAGCAGGTCTCCGGTCGCCGGGTCGGTGAACTCGCGGTGCCAGAGCGCGGCGAGCGTCGCGAGCTGTTCGCCGCGGGCCGCATTGCCCGCCGCGGGCATGTAAGTCATCTGGTCCCAGCCGAGCACCGCCGAAGCGCGCTCGAGATCGCTCGCGGTGTGCAAACGCTCTAGAAGGTCCTTGAAGCGGTCCAAAACGATGCGTCTCCTTCCTTGCGGGCGCGCAGGCCTTGCGGGCGCTGCGCGCGGGAGGTACCTTCGGACTGCCGGGAGGGCATGCAGATGCAAGATCCCGAGACGATCAAGCAGCCACGCAAGGCGCCAGAGCGGGGTGCACCGCCGCGCGCCGGCGAGCTCTGTCCGCACTGCGGCTTCGCCGCCCTGCGCGCCGAGCCGAAGGGCCACGTGCGCTGCCCTGTCTGCGGCTTCTCAAGCGCGCCGCCCTGTACCTGATAGGATCCATTCCGGCCGTGCGCCGGAGGCAAGAGGCCGCCCGCCCTGCACTGCAGGGCGGGCGGCCTTTCATGCCGTTCCCTGCAAAGAGATCTTCTCGCCCCGCCCCGTCTTCCCTCCCTTCAGGCCGGGATGATGGCGCCCGGCGCGAGGAAGGCCAGCACGGCCTTTACCTCCTGCGCGCCAACGATCGCCTGTACTGCAGCGCGGTACACGGCGACCTGACCCGCGTAGGCCTTCGCGGCCTCCACCGCCTCGGCTTCGGTGACATGGTCTGTCTTGAAGTCGACGACGAGCCAGCCCTCGGCGTCCTGCAGCAGGAGGTCGATCTTTCCCTGCAGCAGGATCTCGCCGCGCTGCGCCGGCCTCCCCTCCTCGTCGACAAGGAGGCTGAAGGCGAGCTCGCGCTCGAGCCGGGCCGCCGAACGCAGCCTCCCTGCGAGCGGCGTCGCGAGGAAGCGCTCGACGCTCTCGAGGTCGAGCGCGCTGCGCGCCGCTTCAGGCAGGAGGCCCCGGGCGATCAGCGCGTCGCGCTGGGGCCTGAGCTCAGCGGCGGGGCGCGCATAGTCGAGGTGCTGGAGGAAAAGGTGCGTCAAGGTGCCGCGCGTGCGCCCCTGCTGGGGGTCGAGTTCCGGTTGCAGCGCCTGCGGCCGGTGCCTTCGGCGCAGCGCGGCGGCGAAGGTGCCTGCCGCGGCGTCCGCGAGGTCGGTCGCGCTGAGCCGGGCCGGCAGGAGCTGCGCCGGCGGTTCTACCTGTGAAGGCAGCGTTTGCAAATATGCAAGCGCCGCCGCGTCCGGGGGCACCGCGAGGGGATCCCATGCAAGCTCTGCCTGCGGCGCACCGGGCGGCGCAGGCGCGTGCACGACGCGCACCGGGAGGCCCTTTGCGTCGAGCAGGCAAGGCCAAAGCCAGTCGAGCGGGCTGCGCGCGCCGAGGAAGCGGTCCTCGTCCATCCCGGGGACGGGCTCCGGGCTGCGCCGCAGCGCGGTGAGGTAGAGCCGGTCGCGCGCACGGGTCAGGGCGACGTACAGGAGGCGCACCTCCTCGCGCCTGCGCTCGGCGAGCGCCTCCGCCCGGATGGCCCGCATCGCGGCCGTCTCGCGGCGCACCCCCTGGGCGAGGTCCACCCAGGCGGCGCCGACCCGGTGGCGCAAGTGCCAGCGCAAGGAGGGCGAGCCCTCCGAAGACTGCATTCCGCGGTGCAGGCCGGCCACGAACACGACCGGCCACTCGAGGCCCTTGCTGCGGTGGATCGTCAGCACGCTGACGGCGTCGTCGATGCCTGCGGGCGGAGGC
>JAJYTV010000324.1 GCA_021792885.1 Bacillota bacterium | reverse complement strand
GGCGATCACGCCGGGAAGGCCCACCGAGCGCGCCGTCTCGACGTCGGTATGGATCAGGTTGTCGTCGCCGGACGCGCCGGCGTAGCGCACAAGCTGCACCTTGGAGATCGGGTCCTTCACGAGGGCAGGAAGTTCCTGTCCCGGCGCGAGCGTTCCCTCGTACACCCCCATGCCCCCTAGCGGTAGATAATCGTCGTGCGGCTGCGGTAGACGAGCGTTCCCTTTGGGTCCCGGCCTTCGGCCGCCACGACGTAGAAGGTCATCGTGCCGAGGCGCCCCTCGCGCTCGTAGCAGTCCTCGATGCTGCGGGTAACCGAGAGGACGTCCCCCGCGCGGATCGGCCGCTCGTAGACGTACTCCTCCCCGCCGTGCAGCACGCGCCAAAGGTCCAGGGAGAGGCCCGGAAGCGGGCTGCGGAAGGTGGTGGGAAAGGTCGGCGGCGCGATCTCCCCTGCCCGGAAGGCGGGCGTCTCGTCGCCGATCGCCGCGGCGAACTTGCGGATTGCGCCCTTCTCCACCTCGAACGTTTCGGGCGGCGCCTTGCGCCCGACGACCGAACGGTCCGCCGCCACCTCAGTCCCACTCCCCGATCCGCACGCGGCCGCGCAGGAGGTCTCTCGCGATCGAGCGCTTCTGGATCTCGTCCGTGCCCTCGAAGATGCGGTAGAGGCGCACCTCCCGGTACATCCGCTCGATCGGCAGCTCTTTCGTGTAGCCCATCCCGCCGTGGATCTGCATCACGCGGTCGGCGATCCGCCCGGCCGTCTGGGCTCCGTAGAACTTCGCGATCGAGGACTCGTGCCGGTAGTCGAGCCCCTCGTCCTGCTTCCAGGCCGCGTGCATCACCATGAGGCGCGCCGCCTCCAGCTCGATCGCGGAATCGGCGAGCATCCACTGGATCGCCTGGTAGTCGGCGATCGGGTGGCCGAACGCGACGCGCTGCTCGGCGTACTCGAGGCCCATCTGCAACAGGCGCTCCGCCTGCCCGATCGCGCGCGCCGGGATGCGGATGCGCCCGTAGCCGATCCACTCCATCGCGAGCTTGAATCCGAAGCCCACCTCGCCGAGCACGTTGCGGCTTGGCACCCGCACATCCTGGAACGCGAGGCGCGCGGGCCCCCAAGATCCCATGGTCGGGATGAAGCGGGAGGTCCAGCCCATCGCGCGGTCCACGAGGAACGCCGTGATCCCGCCGCGCGCGCCCTTCTCCTTGTCCGTCACCGCGAAGACGATGGCGAAGTCGGCCTCGTTGCCGCCGGTGATGAAGATCTTCTCGCCGTTCAGGATCCAGTCGCCGCCCGGCTCCTGCACCGCCGACATGCGGATGTTCGTCGCGTCGGAACCTGCGTGCGGCTCGGTGATCGCAAAGCAGGAGAGCCGGTCGCCGGCGATCGTCGGCAGGAGGTACTCCCGCTTCTGCTCGTCGCTGCAGTGGAAGAGGATGTTGTCCGCGCTGCCCCCGAACTGGAACGGCACGAGGCAGTGCGCGAGTTCCATGCTGATGAGGGCGGTCAGCTGCGAGCCGAGGTTCGCACCGCCGTACTCCTCCGGCGTGTTGATGCCCCAAAGCCCGAGCTCCTGCCCCTTCTGCTGCAGGCCGCGCACCGTGTCGCGGTCCGGGAAGAGATGCCCCCTGCCAGCGAGCTCCGCCGCCTGCATCTCCGCTTCGAGCGGCATCAGCTCCGCCGTGACGAAGCTTCGGACCGTGTCGAGGATCATCTTCTGCTCCGGGGTCAGGCGAAAATCCATGGCAGGACCTCCTCCGGTGGAGATGACAGCCGGCCATCCAGACCGACCGGTCGGTCTGGATGTTCGCCGCGTGCCTCACTGAATTCCTGCTGTCTGCCGTAGGCCTTGGCCGGCACTCGCCGGCGGCTCCAGCGCAGGCTTCTTGCCGCGCCGCGCGGGGAGATCGGGCGCCGACGCGCGGCAGCTGTCGCGCAGAGTGAGCGCGGGCAGGATTCGGTGCCACCCGCACGAACAAATATTCCATCTTGATGCGTTGGGAGGTCCCCCAATGACCGACGCCGCGCAGGCTCTTCTCGTGATCGACGTCCAGGTCGGCACGATCTTTCCCGAAGACCCGCTCGACCGCAGCGTGCTGCAGAACATCGCGGGACTCATCGAGCGCGCCCGCGCGCGGAAGATCCCGGTCGTATACATGCAGCATGAGAGCCTTTCGCCCGGAGACACACTGGTGCCGGGCAATCCGCACTACCCGATCCATCCGGCCGTCGCGCCCGCACCTGGCGAGACGGTACTGCACAAGCACTCGAGTGATTCCTTCCTGCACACGGACCTCGACGCGGTCCTGCGCGGCCTGGGGGTCGACCACATCGCCGTCGTCGGCTGCGCGACAGACTACTGCGTCGACACGACGTGCCGCAGCGCACTGTCGCACGGCTACAATGTGACCCTGGCGGCAGACGGCCATGTCACGGGTCCCGACGAGGACCTCTCCGTCGAGGCCATCATCGCGCACCACAACCGGACTCTCCGGCAGATCGCCATCGAGGGCGTCCGTATCGAGGTCGTTCCGAGTTCCGAGATCCTGCTCTAGGGCACCTGCATACGAGACTGGACGCGTTTCGTCTCCTTCCCTCGCAAGCGCCGGGCAGTCCCTTGGGGACCGCCCGGCGCACTTGCTGTTGCGTCGCTGTGACGAGACGCCCGACTACCCGCGCACCGCCTGGATGACCTGCATCGCGACCAAGACCAGCATGAGCAGGACGTAGATCCGTAGGCCCCAGAGGGTGGCGTTCAGGGCGGGAGAGAACTCGCGGCGGCCCAGGTGGGCGTTCTCCTTGGCGGCGACGAGTTGGTCTTCCTCTAGGACCTGGAGGACGGCCTCATCCAGGGGTTCGCCCTGCATCCCGTGACTCCGGTGCGGCATGGCTCTCTTCCCTCCTTCAACCGATGAGATGCGGGAAGACGGACGTGATGCCATAGAACAGCCCGACGAGAACGAGGAAGATCGTGACCGCAACCGCGAAGAGGTTCGCCCACGGACCGTTCCGGTGTCTGCCCATGACTTTGGGGTCATTCACCAAGAGGAGAAGGAAGACGAGGGCCGGAGGCATCGCGAGGACGGCGATCACATT
>JAJYTV010000323.1 GCA_021792885.1 Bacillota bacterium | reverse complement strand
GCAAAGAAAATGAGGACCGCTGCGAACTGCAGCGGTCCCGTATCCGATGCGCGCCAGGAACCGGGAGGATGCAGGAAGCTTGCGCCGCTTTAGGGCGCGCCGACCGCGAGCAGCGGATCGTCGACCTCGATCGCGAGCGCGCTCGCGGTGAAGAGCACCTCGCCGCTTTCGGGTGCCGGGACTTCCTCGAGCAGGTCCCCGTAGACGTCGCGCAGTTCGCCCGCGACATCGCCGCGTCCGACCCGCTCTCCGGCGTGCACGCGCCGCCGCCAGAGGCCCCTCTGACTCGCCCGGCGCCAGATGAGCCGCGTGTAGACCTGCGGTGCGGGCGGCGCTACCGGCCGCTCCGGAAGGAAGCCGAGCAGGCGCAGGACGTTGAGGACGCCCTGCACGTGGGTCTCCTGCGCCTCGGCGTCGAGCTGTCCGAGCTGTCCCGCTTCCGGCAGGATGGCCGGCACGCCGAGCTCCGCCGCGGCAGCGTAGCTGCCGCCCGAAACGCTCGCAGAGCAGATGAGACGGGGGATGCCGTAGGCGCGGGCCATGGCTTCTGCCGTCTGCCTTACCGCTGCGGGGCCCTGGTCCGAGAAGATCGTGAACGGCACGAGCTCTTCGTGGATGTCGCCGCCGTGCAGGTCGATCCAGTAGTCCGCCTGCATGAGCACCTCGATCACCTTCGCCGCCATGCGCTCGGAGGCGCTGCCGTGCGGATCGCCCGGGAAGCAGCGGTTCAGGTTCTTGCCGTCGAGCGGGTTTAGGTACTGCATCTTCGCCCAGAAGGCCGGCGGGTTTGTGAGGTGCAAAACGATCACCCGGCCGCGCAGCGAAGCGGGATCGAGTCTCCTCGCGACCTCGATCGCCGCCGCGATGCCGGGATACTCTCCGCCGTGCACCCCGCCGCTCAGGAGCAGCGTCGGGCCGTCCTCCGCGCCGTGCACGTCGGTGTAGGGGAGAAGGACCTCCGTGCCCGGCACCGCGAACTGTCCGCGCACCTTCTGCGCGGACGCGACGCCTGCTGCAGCCAAATGCCGTCATCTCCTCGGCGCACTGCCATCTGGGCTGATGGTAGCACGCCGTCGGGAGGCAGAGCGCTCAGGCCTCGCCGAAGGCCGCGCCGAGCTCTTGCGAGCGTTCCTTCGCGCGCGAGATCGCGCGGACGAGGGCGTCCTCGAACCCAGCCGTCTCCAGCACACGCAAGGCCGCCTCCGTCGTGCCGCCGGGCGAGGTGACGCGGCTGCGCAGCTCCGCCGGGTGGCTCTTCGTCTCGATGAGCATGCGCGCGGCGCCGTACACCGTCTGCAGCGCAAGGCTGCGCGCCACTTCCTCGGTGAGGCCGGCCTGCGCACCCGCGCGGATCAGGGATTCCATCAGGAGGTAGACATAGGCCGGGCCGCTGCCGGCGAGCGCCGTCACGGCGTCGAGCGCCTGCTCGTCGACAACCAGGACGGGTCCGAGGCAGGAGAGCAGGGTGACGGCCTCGCGCAGGTCATCCCCGGTCGCGTGGCTTCCACCGGCCGCGGCCGTCGCCGACTCGCGCACGGCGCTCGAGGTGTTCGCCATCGCGCGCACGACGCGCACCGTGCCGCCGAGGCGCGACTCGATGAACGGGATCGGGATGCCGGCCATGAGGCTCAGGACGAGGTGGTGCGGGCCGACGTGCGGCGCGAGCTCGCGCAGCGCCTCTTCTGCGTCCTTCGGCTTCACCGCGAGCACGAGCACCTGCGCCTTGGCGCAGAGAGACGTCTTCTCCAGCACCGTCTGCACGCCGATTGCGCGCAGGGCCTCGAGGCGGTCGCGGCGCTCGCGGTTCGTCACGGTGATCCCCGCCGGGGGGACGAGACCGCTCGCGATGATGCCGCGCACGAAGGCCTGCGCCATCGATCCCGCACCGATGACCCCGATCGCCTGGTCCGGACGCTCCATCCCCACACCCCCCGAACATGCAGAAAACCCCTCGTCCGAAGGACGGGGGGCCGCGGTACCACCTTCATTGACCACCCGCGGGGCGGGTGGCGCTTTACGCCGGGATCACGTCCGGCCGTCGGCAGACTCGTCGCCTGCGGCTTCGGGGCGGGTGGCTGCAGCTGCCTCGGCCGGCCTCGCACCATTCGCCGGCTCGCTCCGCAAGGCGCCCTGCGTCGTTCCCCTGCATCGCCGATCTATTGCGACGGATCATACGGCCCGAAGGCATGGTCCGTCAAGCGCAAGTTGCGCAACGGGGCAGCAGCCATGCAATAAGGCTGGCCTGCGCGCCCAAGTTGCGCTAGATTTGGACACGCAGCCTTCGCTGTACAGGTTTTGTGAAGGCGGGGAGAGCCACGGGAGTCGCGACGCGGCCGATGGGATTCGGCGACGTGCTCGATGCATCGTTCCAGATCTACCGCAAGGCGTTCTGGCAGTTCGCGATCGTCCAGGCGATCGTGGCCGTGCCGGTCACGATCGCGCAGGCGCTGCTCCTCGGCGACTTCGTCTCTGGCACAGGCACCCTGAGCTTTGCCGTCCTGCAGCGCCACCTGCCCTGGACGCTCATCACGGGTCTTCTGGGCCTCGTACAGGCCGCGGCGGTCGGCGCGCTCGCAGAAGAAACGGCCCACGGACGCCCGCCCAGCGTCTCGGCGGCCTACAGCCGCATCGTGCAGCGGCTTCCCTGGCTGATCGGCGCAGGCATCATCGGCGGCGTCGTGATCGGGGCGCTCACCTTCGTGTTCGTTCTGCCGGGCATCATCGCGCTCATCTACTTCGCGCCGGCGCTCTTTCTCGTCACGCTCGGACGTGAAGGGGTGTTCCAGTCGCTCCTGCACAGCGTGAAGCTCGTGCAAGGCTTCTTCTGGCGTCTCGTCGGCATCCTCGTGATGGCGGGCGTGCTCGTCTTCATCGTGAACCTCTTCGTCTCGCTCGTCGCGACGGTGGCGTCGAATCCGCTGCGCAACCCGAGCAGTGCCCCCACCGCCGTCATCGTCGTCACGACGATCGCCAATATCCTCCTCAGCAGCTTCCCGCTGATCGCGCTCTACGTGCAGTATGCGGACCTGCGCACGCGCCGGGGCGAGATCGCGACCGATTGATCATGCAGCGCTGCGCATGGTACAATACTATAGCTTCGCCG
>JAJYTV010000322.1 GCA_021792885.1 Bacillota bacterium | reverse complement strand
CGGGAAGCTCTACGAGGGACTCCTCCAGCAGCAGGGCGAACTCGAGGATTTCGGAGAGCCACTCGGTGAGGCGGCGCGCATGCTGCTCCTGGCGCTCCGGCTGCTCGCGCAGCCAGCCGATCGCCTCTTGCGCGGACTGCCACTGCCCACGCAGCACCCGGCCGAGCTGCTGCGCCGCCCCCGTCGACTCGGCCCTCTCGGCGATTTCCCGTATCCGGGCGCCCAGCGTCTCGTCTGCCCGCCAGCGGGGCGCGAACGTGCGCAACACCTCGAGGGCCTGGATGTTCGCGGGCCCTTCCCATACGGGCAGCACCTGGGCCTCCCGGAACATGCGTGCGGTCACGTACTCCTCGACGTAGCCGTTGCCGCCCAGCACCTCGATCGCGCGGCTCGCGTTGCGCACCGCCACCTCGCCCGTGCGGTACTTCGCGAGAGCCGTCGTCAGGCGGTGCCAGCCGAGGCGCTGCGGCGTCGGGTCCTCGACGTATTCGTCGAGGGCGCGGGCGGCGGCGAAGGCCAAGGCGGTCGCGGCCTCGAGCTCCGCGAGCATCGTCACGATCGTCTCCTGCACCATCGGGAAGCGGTCGAGGGGCTGCCCGAACGCGGTGCGGTGGGACGCATAGAGCGCCGCTTCGAGGAAGACGCGGCGGTGGATGCCGGAGGACGCCACAGCGTTCGCGATGCGCGAGAACTCGAGCGCCTCGAGCATGTGCTTGAACCCGTCCGGCGGTGGCGTCACGAGTTCCGCGAGCGCCCCGTCGAGTTCGATCTCGCCCGTCGCGAGGCCTGTCGTGCCGAGTTTGTCCTTGAGCCGCCGGATGCGGTAGCCGTTGGGGGTGTTGTCGCCGAGGCGCTGCGGCAAGAGGTAGAGACCGAGGCCGCGCGTGCCCGGTTCGCCCCCCGGGGGGCGCGCGGTGACGAGGCTGAGGTCCGCGTCCGCGTTGCTCGCGAACCACTTCTCGCCGCGCAAGAGCCAAAGCTCTGCCGCCGGGTTGTGCCCATAGCGCGAGAGGGCTTGCGCGCGCTGCGCCTGCGTCACCTCCTGCGCCTGCGTCTCCGCTGCGCCCGCATCCGATCCTCCCTGCTTCTCCGTGACCCAGGTAGCTCCGTCGGCGAAGGGGCCCTCCTCGCGTACGGCCAGCTGGGGCAGGTAGCGGCGGCGCTGCTCCGCGCTACCGTGGCGCGCCAGTACGAAGGCGGTCGAGGCGGTGAGGGTGACCGGGCAGGCAAGGCCCGGGTCCGATTCGCTCAGGAGGTAGAGCAGGCCGAAGTGGGCGGCGTAGGGCAGGGGATTGGGGCCGTAGTTGCACCCGATCGTGCCGAGGCCGTAGACCTGGCGGACGGACTCCTCGTAGAGCGGGTTGTAGCGCACGTGGTTGACGACGTTGCCCTGGCGGTCAAAGGTCTCGAGCACGGGGCGGGCCAGGCGGTCTGTGTACTCCGCCTGGCGGTCGATCGGGCCGCCTGCGAGCGCACCCATGCGCTCTAGGAGGGGGAGGGCGCGCAGGTAGTCCTGCTCGCCGAGGCTGCGCCGCAGGTGCATCTGCAGGTTCGGGTCGATCAGGAAGAAGTTCTGCCCGCGACCTTCAGGACGCTCGTCGTGCACACCCACGCTACCGCTTCCCTTCCGTCTGCTGCCTTTTGCGGAGGCGCAGCTGCGCCTCGAGCCGGCGTTCCCAGGCGCGCAGTTCCTCGATCGCCTCCGTGATCTCGGAGCGCTTGCGCTCGAGGCTTCTGATCTTGTCGCGCCCGTACGCGAGGGTGCGTTCGAGCTGCGCGACCTGGGTAGGATCCAGATCGTAGAGGTCGATCATCTCGGCGATCTCCGCCAGGTTGAACCCGAGCGATCGCCCGCGCAGCACGAGCCGAAGCCGCACGCGGTCGCGCTCGCTGAAGAGGCGCCGCTGGCCCTCTCGCGCCGGCTGCACGAGCCCGCAGCTCTCGTAGTGGCGGATGGTGCGGGGGGTGACATCGAACTCCTGGCAGAGCTGGGTGATGGAATATACCTGGCCGCTCATGGCCCTCGAACACACCTCCCCAGGGCGTGGCACTCTCTTGAGGCCAACGTACCTTACGTTAACGTAAAGGTCAATCGACTCGCCCCATGCGAGGAATCGGTGCGCGGTGCGCGAACTACTGGCCCGAACTCGATCCATGCAATCTTCGTCAGGGAAGGGACCTTCCATTGATCTACCTCAAGAGGCCGCAGGAGATCGACCGCATGGCCGAAGGCGGCAGGGTTCTCGCCGCCGTCATGGAGGAGGTCCACCGTGAAATCCGCCCGGGAGTCACGCCGCAGCAGCTCGACACGCTGGCGCGGCGCGCCATCCGCGCACGCAGGGCGCTGCCGGCGCAGCTCGGATACCGCAGCTACCCTGCGAGCATCTGCGTCTCGCCGAACGAGATCGTGGTGCACGGCATACCCGACGACCGGCGCCTTTTGGAGGGCGACGTGGTCTCGATCGACTTCGCGGTCATCTACGAGGGCTACTACGTCGACATGGCCCGCACGTATCCCGTGGGGAAGGTCGCGGACGAAGCGATCCGCCTGATCGAGGGCACCCGGGAGGCCTTTGCGCAGGGGTTTTCCGCTGCCCGTGCCGGCAACCGCGTAGGAGACATCTCGCATGCCATCGAGGAGTACCTCGCGGCGCACGGCCTCTACCCGGTGCGCGAGTTCATCGGCCACGGCATCGGCCGCTCGTTCCACGAGGAGCCGGATGTGCCGAACGTCGGGGAAAAAGGGCGGGGTGCGCCGCTACGCCCCGGGCTGACGCTCGCGATCGAGCCGATGGTCACGGTGCGCGAACCGCGAGTGGAGATCCTGGAGGACGGCTGGACTGCGACCACCGGCGAGGGGAACCTCGCGGCGCACTACGAGAACACCGTCGCGATCACCGAGGGCGATCCCCTCTGCCTGACTGCGGGTGCAGAGCACTGACCCGGCCGACTTCCGCGCGCTATAATGCAGGGGAACTTTGGGCCGCTCGGAGGAACTGATGTCGCCGAATTTCCTCGCGGCCTGCCGGCGCCAGCCGGCAGGCGGAACGCCCGTCTGGTTCATGCGCCAGGCGGGACGCTACCAGCCGGAGTACCGGAAGATCCGTGAACGCCTTT
>JAJYTV010000321.1 GCA_021792885.1 Bacillota bacterium | reverse complement strand
CCGCAGAGGTTTTGGGCAGCATCGTGTCTCACAGTCCTGCTCTGCTGAGTGACGCCGGACACATGTTGAAGGGCGGCTGTGTTCAGTTCGCAAAACGAACCAGGCCGGGTTCCCGCATAGGTCCGAAGGGATGCCTGATGTTGACCGCATACGTGCGTTCGTCGTAACGCTCATGATGATCTTCTGCTCCTTGGAATCTCGTTCCCGCTGGTACACGTTCGACCGGCGCAGATCCACCGGGTGGCAGCCGCTGCGCAGCAGGAAGAGGATGTCCGCCTCGAGCCGCGCGGGTCTGACCCCAGTCGGGGCGCGGCGTGCCGACGCCCGGGGTAGACGAGCGCGAGAGTCGGCCCTTGGGCTTCCCGCGGATGCGGGCCGGAGCGGCGGCAAGGATGCGAGCAGCACCAGAGCGAGAAGAAAGGCGCGCATGGCCTTCGGGTGGCCAATGCGCGCCTTCGCGACGACGGCGGATTATTGCAAGGGCACCTCGGCGAAGCCCCTGCACAGGTACTCCCAGATCTCCTGCACCGGGCCGACGAACGGGGTGTCGGCGCGCCGCAGGACGGACGTGACGCGTTCGGGCAGCGAGAAGCCGGACACCTCAAGGCGCTGGATGCGGCCCTGCGCGATGTCCTCCTGGACGCTCGAGACGGGCAGGACCGCGAGCCCCAGGCCCGCGAGCACCATTGCCCTTACCGCCTCGAGCGCGTCGAGCTCCATCGCAGGGTGGACCATTGCGCCGCCCTGCTGCAGGGCGGCGTAGATCTGCGCCCAGAAGTCGGTCTGGCGGTGGTAGAGGATGAAGGGCGCCCCGCGCAGGTCGTCGATCGCCAGCGTGCGGTTGTGGCGTGCGAGGCGGTGTCCCTCGGGCGCTACGAGCACGACGGGCTCGCGCAGCACCACCTGCGAGACGACGCCAGGCTGGTGCACCTCGAGCCGCACCAGCGCGAGATCGACCTGGCGCCCCAGGAGGAGGTCCAGGACCGCGTGCGACTGTCCTGTGCGCACGCGCACGTCCACGTCGGTCCGCGCGGAAACATAGCGGCGCAGGATCTGCGGCAGGATGTAGGTGGCCGTCGACGTGGCGCAGCCGAGCGCCAGCGTGCCGCTGCGCCCGAGCAGGTACTGGGTGATGGCGCGGGTGCCCTGGTCCAGGCTCTCGAGTCCGGCGAAGACGTACTTGAGGAAGAGCGATCCGGCCGGTGTCAGCTGTACTCCGCGCCCGGAGCGGACGAAGAGCTGCGCTCCGATCGACTGCTCCAGCGATGCCATGCGGTGGCTGACGGTGGGCTGCGCGAGGAACAGCCGCTCCGCGGCCCGGCTGAAGCTGCCCGTCTCGGCCACCTCGCGGAAGATGCGCAGATCGGTGAGGTCCAGAGCGCGGCCTCCTTTCGACACGCGGGCGTCCCCTTGATTCTAGCCGTCTATCCAAGCGAGACAAGAGGAGGAAGGGAGGCGGGCCCTCTGTTGCGAATCCGGGCTCAGGCAAACTCTACGGGGGTGCGCGGGTTTTGCATCTCGTTCTCGTCCATCCGGAGATCCACTCGAACACGGGCAACATCGCGCGCACGTCGGTCGTGATCGGCGCGGACCTGCATCTCGTGAAGCCGCTCGGCTTCTCGCTCGAGGACCGCTACCTCAGGCGCGCCGGCCTCGACTACTGGCCGCAGGTACGGCTCCACCTGCATGAGAGCATCGACGAACTCCTGCCGATGCAGGAGGAGTACTGGCTCTTCTCCGCCCACGGGCGCCCTTACGGCGAGGTGCAGTTCGGCGCGGACCCCTGGCTCTTCTTCGGCCGCGAGAGCACGGGCCTCGAGCCGGAGATCCTGCAGGCGCACCGCGAGCGCGTCGTGCGCATCCCGATGCGGCCCGGCGTGCGCTCCCTGAACCTCGGCAACGCCGTCGCAATCGCCGCCTACGAGGCGCTTCGGCAGCACGGCTACCCGGGGCTGCAGCTCGACGGGCGATGACCCGCATCCTCGTCACGGCCGACACCCACGCGCCGCGCAGGCGCCTGCCGGACTGGCTCGTTGGACTTGCGGCGCGCGCCGATCTCATCCTGCACGCGGGCGACGTCTGCGATCGGGCGACGCTCGAGATCCTGACCGGCCTCGCGCCCGTCTGCGCGGTGCGCGGCAACAACGATATCGACCTCGTGCTTCCGGATCGGCTCCTCCTGACGATCGAGGGAGTGCGCCTCGGGCTCGTACACGGAGACCAGGGGGCTGGTCAGACCACGCCGGAGCGCGCCCTGCGCAGCTTCCCGGAGACGCCGGAAATCGTCGTCTTCGGCCATTCGCACGAGCGGCTGGAGGCGGCGCGCGGGGATGTGACGCTGCTGAACCCCGGGTCGCCCACGAAGCCGCGCGGAGGTCCGGCGTCGGCGGCATGGCTCCTTGTCTCCTCGGACGCGTGGGAGATCGAGTTCGCCTTCGGGGAGGAGGCGCGGTGACCAGAGGCGCGGCATGCCGGCATGCCCTTCTACCAATTGCTGCGGCGCCGGCTGCTGCGGCGCGTCGACCGAAGACTCCTCCCGGACGTCCCTGGCTTTGGCCATGGGGAAAGGGCCGTGCCGTGCCAGTCGGCGAGGACATCGTGCGGCCCATCGGCGACGGCTACCAAGGCGTCTCCTTCTGCACCGAGAGAACAGAGAGCCGGCCGCCCGCACAAAGCAGGTGGCCGGCTCTCAAGAGTCTTCGCCTCAGCCTTCGGTCAGGGGCTGGAGACGGGCGAGGGTCGCCTTCAGGAGCTCGTCCGCCGGCAGGGGAAGCACCGCCTGGGCCTGCGTCTCGCCGCCGCCTCCGCGTCCTCCGAGCGCCGCGCAGAGCGCCTGCACGAACTGCCCGAGGTGCGTGCCCGCGCCGGCGGTACGGCCCACGACGAGCGCCCCCCCGGCATCGGCCGTTCCGGTCAGGACGGCGAGCGGGACGCCGCGGGCGGCGAGCCGCGCGGCGAGTTCGCGCAGTTCCTGGACGCCGCGTCCGGGGAACGACTGCGCCACCGGAGATCCGCCTGCAGCCTGGGCGAGGTCGTCCGCCTCGCGGTCCAGCAGCTGGCGGCGGTAGCGCTCCGCGCTCCTGCGCAGCTGCGCGAGTTCCTCAAGGCGCGCCGAGAGCACCGAGGAGACCTCTTCCGGTGCG
>JAJYTV010000320.1 GCA_021792885.1 Bacillota bacterium | reverse complement strand
ACGAACTTCTGCGCGCCCAGCGACATCAACTCGCCGACGACCGAGCCGTCCCCCTCGATTCCCTGGCTGAGCAGCTTCGCAATGGACTTGTGAGCCGCATGCACGACTTTGGAGGGATCAACCTGAGTCTCCTCGATGACGTCCTCACAGAGAACGCACGATTTGTACTCGACCAGGGGCGCCAGATCACGAAGACCCCTGCGAAGAAGATTGCGCTCTTCACATGCATGGATACGCGACTTGTCGAGTTCCTGGAGCCGGCCATGGGGATTCGGCGCGGGGATGCAAAGGTTATCAAGAACGCTGGCAACACCTTGCTCGACCCGAATGGGGGCGTGATTCGCTCCCTCGTCGTGGCGATCTTCGCGCTCGGGTGTGAGGAAGTCTTCGTCGTCGGACACCGAGACTGCGGGATGGCCCAGATCGATGATGCGGACCTCGAACAGAGGATGATCGAGCGAGGGGTTCCAAGGGAGGCGATCGCCGCGCTAGAGCCCAGCCTCAAGGTTTGGCTGGGAGCGTTTCACGATCCCGCCGCCAACGTCGTGCGGGTCGCCGAGATGATCCGGGCGAACCCCCTCATCCCGAGGAGCGTGCCCGTCCACGGGCTGATCTTCGATCCCTACACAGGAAGGATTGAACTGCTCTCGAGCGGTTATGCGGAATCCGTTCGCTGATTGCGGGCCTGCCTCGCCCCGTTGCCGAGGTAAGAAGGTGGCCTCTCCCGCTACGAGCGCCAGTTTCCATCCGCGGTGCGCAGCTTCACCGACGATTTTCCGGCCCGCCTAGTGCACCTGCAGCTCCCGGCGGCCCACCGCCAGTTCGTCAGCACCACGAACCTCATCGAGCGTAGATTCGAGGAGGAGCGTCGAGGCACCAAGACGATTCCCCGGTTCTTCGATGAGCACAGCGCCCTCAAGCTCGTCTTCGGCGCACTGACCCACGCCACCGCCAGATGGCGACGCCTCACCCCTGCCCGACCACACGGTGGCGCCACGCTTATACTGTTACGTTGTTACCGAAGTGCGCCTCTTTGAAGCCGATCGCCGCCCAAATCGCCGGCACCCCCCCAAACAGTGAATCAGGCCCCGGGAAGATCCCGGGGCCGATCCTTGTCCGTGCCTTGCAAGGCTTTGAAAGTGACCGAATTCGAACTGCGCACACTACTGGGTGTACAATTTCCGATCGTTAGCCGTTCGAGGTGCTGACGGCCCCCGTCTGGGCATTGATATCGAACGTCAGGCCGGGCTGGTTCACTCCGGTGGAGAAGTAAGCCGACCACCCATTTGCCTGCCCCTGCAGTGAACATGTGCTTGACGGGTGGGCAGCATAGAGGGCCTGCACGGCGGAGCCCTTTGCGAGGAGCGCGAGTGCGGCCTGCACCGTACCGACACGCTCGGTCTGAGGTGATACCGTAACCTGGGTTAGGTACCACTTCCCGGCGATCTGGGTTCCCGAAATGTCGAGTACGTCCGTCTGCAGCCGCTCCGTTGGCCCCGATCCAATTGTCGTCCAGACGGCAACCTGCACCTCTGTGGGGCTGAGCGCCTGCGCCACGTGAAGGTTTCCCGCGAGGCCCCAAGACCGCATGAACGCAGTCGCCGACTCCAGGGCCGCAGAGTTCGCCGAAGAGGCCACGAAGGTTGATGCCGCGGTGGGGTGGTTTTGCATCGTCTCTGCGAGATATTCGGTTGCAGCCTCCTGCAGCGTCGTCGGGGGGACGACGAATCCGTTAACGGCATCCGGACCGAAGTTCACGGAACCGGCCGGCAGCCACTCGCCCGTCGCAGTACCGTCCAAGGCGTAGATGTATCGCTGGCTCGCGCCGCCGTTCAAGGCGCCGTAGAGACGGAACGAGATGGAGATACCTTTCGCGGTGAGCGAGGCGTAGCCCAGAAGGACGTTCGTGTTGGTGAAAGCGGGTATCGCCGTCCAGTTTCCCTGTCTCGGATTCAGCTGGTACGACAGGTCTTGCCACGGACTGAAGGGCACCGCAACGAACGTGTGCGTGGCGACGCTGTAGGTGTAGGAAACGTAGCCACATCCGCCGGTACCGCAGAGCGACTGGTCGGTGCCAAGAAGGAGCACCGGCAGGTGCTGCTTACCGTACTCCGCCACGCTGACCTGCCCGATGTGGGGGACCGTCCAAAGCGTATTGCCGCTCGCTGAGCGCACCGTGAGGGTGTCGTCATGGCCCTGCTGCGCCACGGTTACGGAGATGCTGTCTAAGCCCGTTCCCGGCACCAAGGGAGCCCGGAGCTGGACGCTCGTAGTCAGATTCCCACTGTTGGGCGGCGAGATGACCTGCGTCGGAGTGAGAATGTGCTGCACCGGCGGGGTGGCGTCCACCACAACGGGCGTCGGCTGCTGCGAGGGGGCGGGTTTGGTATTGCGATGAGTGGAGTGTGCGGGGGCAACACCCGCTTGGATCGCTCCGCAGCCCGCTGAAATTCCAGTCAGTGTGAGGATGATCAAGAGCGAGAACCACCGCCGAGTCATGTTCCACCTCTTCGAGCCTTCTAAACTCCTTCTAGGCTACCGAAAGACACTTGGCATGTCAGCGTCAGGGATACCCAGCTTGGCGTAGAGACCGGTTCTACCGTCTGGACGGTAGCGGCCCCCATGGAGGCCACTTGAACCACTTCAACAGCCGCCTCGCCGATCCGGATGCCAGACCTATCGTCAAAGGCAAGCTCGGCAAGCCGGTACAGTTTGGCTACAAGACCCAGATCATCGGAGGCCGAAGGCGGCTTTGTCACCGACTATACGGTCGAGCGGGATAACCCGCCGGATGCCGATGCTTTCCTGCCCTGCTGTGCAGCGGCACAAAACGCGCTTCCGCAGAGCACCGGCGATCGTTGCGACCGAACGCGGCTACGACACCGCCTCCAACCAGACCGGCTGTCGGACCTGGGCGTGCGCAACGTCGTCATCCCCAAACGCGGCAAGCTCTCCGCCGATCCCCTTACACGGGGTACGACCCCGTCGCCACCGGCGTGGGGCTCGCGATCCTCGCCCACAACCTCCGCCGCGCAGCTACCCGGTAGCAGGCCGAGCCCTGAGCCGTCTCCGGTAAGGTGTGTTCCACTTCGACAATCCGTCGATTGACGTCCAGACCGGGCTTCCCATGGCCATGCGAATCGCCTAGCATCGGT
>JAJYTV010000319.1 GCA_021792885.1 Bacillota bacterium | reverse complement strand
ATGATGAAGGCCGTGGAGAACTGGTCGCAGTAGCCTTGGTGCGTGCGCAAGAGGAAGCGGCCGACCGGGTCGCCTGTGCGGCTCGGCGAGAAGTTCGGGCTATAGACCTCGTGGCTGTCGAGGTACTGCGTGATGCGTTCCGCCAGGGCGAAGGGGCCCTGGGTCTCCGCGGCGAGCCGGTGCGCCAGCGGCGCAAGCTCTCGCTCCAGCTTGGCCGGCACCGCGAGGTCTGCCGAAGGGACGTCTTCCGGGGACACGTAGCCCGCTGTGCTGCGCACCGCATCGGTGAGGGAAGGCACCGAGAGCGTCTCGTTGTAGGCCGAGGCACCTGGCAGGTAGAGCGCGCGCGCCGCCGCCACCTCGTAGGGCGCCCCGCCGTCCGACTGCAGGGCGAGCGGGGTGCCCGTGTAGATCACGGGGCCGATGCTGCCTGGGACGAACTGCGTCACCCGCACATGCCAGATGGACGCCTGTAGTCCGCTCGCTGCCGGGGGCAACAGGGGCGGCTCGAGTGGGATGGGCGTCTGGACCGGCGAGGACGCGACCCAGTCCACGCCGGTGAACTTGGTGTAGATCGCCTCCTGCCAGTAGGCGGGGCGCGGCACCCCGCTGATCGAGAGCAGGGGGGTCGTGGGAAGCGACACCGGCTGGTTGATGCTGATCCGCTGCGGCAGCGCCTCGGGTGTCACCGCGACGCGCAGTCCCGCGAGATTCAGGGCGCGCGTCGTGCGCACGGGAAGAGAGGTCGGGAGCCCCGGCTGCGCGAAGAGGCCCGCGAGCGCGCCAAGGAGCGGTACGAGCGCAGCGAGCGCGATGTAGGGGCGGAGCGGCTCGTCCTCCGGTGTGGCCATCAGGAAGAGGCCGATGCCGACGAAGGCGAGCGTCGGGACGTCCGCAGCGCCGCCCCAGAAGCGGTGGTTGAGGCCCAGGACCAGAGCGCCCATCAGCCAGAGCCAAAGAAGACGCGTGCGCGACGTGGCGTCGCGGAAGACCTGCCAGCCGAGCAGCGCCGTGCACCAGAGCAGGACCGAGGTGACGAAGGACGTGAGGTCGCGCAGGTCCCGCACCGCGAAGAGCGCTTGCACGCTTCGGGGAGAGAAGGAATGCAGGGTCGCGAGGGCGCCGAGCGCTAGCGCAGCGAGGATGCGCAGCGCAAAGCGAAGGGCCCCGTCGCCCGAGAGCAGCGCAAGCAGCGCTGGCAGTGCGGCGAGCGCGAGGGGCCGCGGGACGCCGCTCGCGACGGCGTAGGGCCAGACCAGGAGGCCAAGCCAGATCCCGCGCAGGATGAGCAGGTTCCTCGCCCTGCTCATGGCTCACCTCCCTCGAAGGCGCGGGGCAGGTCGGACAGCGCCAAAAGCGCCCCGTCGCCGCCTGCCTTCCCCAGCCGCAGCGTGCGCCCCGAAGGAAGCGAGGGCGCGTCCGCGCGGGTCGTGAGAAGCCACACGTCCGCGCGCTCCGGTGGCTTGGGCAGCGTGTCTGCGCCGAGTTCCGCGGCGGAGAGGGCGGCGAGCGTCGCGAGCAGGCGGCGCTCCTGGTCCTCCCCGCGCTGCGCGGGCAGGCTCCGCTGCGGTGCCCCGGGCGCGAGCAGCCCGACGGGCTCGCCGGCCTGCAGCCAGGCGGTCGCGAGCGAGGCGGCGCAGGAGAGCGCGAGCTCCGCATCCTCTGCGTCGGCGCCGGGTGCCCAGAGGAGCACGATGTGCGGCAGGTCGCCGAGCTCCTCGAACTCGCGCACCTGCGGGAAGCCGCGCTGCGCGGTGCGGGCGGCATGCAGGCGGCCGGGCGCGTCGCCTGGCTGGAAGTCGCGCGTCCCGCGCGGCAGCCGTTCCGCCGCCTGCGCGCCTCGCCGGCCCGGCGGCAGATCCAGCGGGACGCGGCGCGGGTAGACGAGCAGCTCCCCTGGACAGGAGAGGGGGATGCTGCGCTGGGTGAGCGGCAGTGCGTCGGTCTCTTCGAGCAGGGCGGACTCGAAGCGGTGCAGGCCGCGGGGTACGCCCTGCAGCGTATAGGTGCAGACGAGGCGGCGCCGCAGGCCCGCGAGGCTGCGCAGTTGCGGAGCCGCGCCGAGCGGCGAGGGGGGCTCGTCGCGCAGCGTCAGCACCGCGAGCGGCCAGAGCTGCGGCAGGTCGACCCGCAGCGAGACGGTCACGTCGAGGCCTGCCTCGACGGGCTCGGGCGGCAGCACGCGATGCGCGTTCGCCCGGCACGCGAGAGCACCGCCGAACGCCCCCGCGAGGCCAAGCAGCACGAGCAGCGCGTCGACCCCGCCGATCGCGGCCCCGACCCGCCCGCCCGCGGCCAGCGCCGCGACGGCCAGCGCGAGCACCGGGACGAGGCCCGGGACGCGCTCCAAGAGCCTCATGCGTGGGCGTCGCGCGGCACGGGCAGGGAGGCCAGCACGTCGTCGACGCACGCCTCGGTGCGCCCGCTGCGCACGTGCAGCCGGTGCGAGAGGGCGTCGTGCGCGAGGTCGCGGACATCGTCCGGCAGCACGTACGCCCGGCCGTGCAGGCGTGCCCAGACCTTTGCGGCGCGCAAGAGGGCGACGCCTGCGCGCGGGCTCGCGCCGAGGAGCGCGGCCGGGTGCACGCGCGTCGCGCGCACGATCGCTTGCACGTAGGAGAGTACCGACTGGGCCACGTGCGTCTGCAGTGCCTCTTTGCGCAGGTTCAAAAGGTCCTGACGCGTGATGGCGGCCGAGAGCGGCTGCGGGCGGATCTCCGCTGACATCCGGCGCAGGAGTTCCTCCTCGTCGCGCGGCGCGGGATAATCTAGATGCAGTTTGAAGAGGAAGCGGTCGAGCTCCGAACTGGGCAGGGCATAGGTGCCCTCGTGCTCGGCGGGGTTCTGCGTCGCGAGCACGGTGAACGTCTCGGAGAGCGGGTAGGTTCGGCCCTCCGCCGTCACCTGGCCCTCCTCCATGGCCTCGAGCAGCGCCGACTGGGCGCGCGGCGATGCGCGGTTCACCTCGTCGACGAGGACGACCTCGGCGAACACCGGACCGGGCCGGAAGTCGAAGGCCTGGCGGGCAGGGTCGTAGATGTGCACGCCGACGATGTCCGAGGGCAGCAGGTCCGACGTGGCCTGGATGCGCGCAAAGTGCAAGTCGAGGGAGCTCGCCAAGGACTTCGCGAGCAGTGTCTTGCCCACGCCGGGCACGTCC
>JAJYTV010000318.1 GCA_021792885.1 Bacillota bacterium | reverse complement strand
CTCGGCGCCCTCTCGGACCGGTTCGGGCACTACGTCCTGACGAGCACGGTGTTCGTCTACCCGCAGCTCGACGCGGGCAAGCCGGTGCTGACGCCGCTGCGCGAAGATGCGTGGGACTTCTCCTCGCCCGCTGTGCCACCCGCAGCGCCCGAGCATCTGCGCTACGTCGACGGCAAGCGGCGCCTCGAGGCGTTCTTGGCGTCCGAAAGCAGGCGCTCCGGCCGCAGTGTGACGATCGTCCGCCCGCACCTGCAACTCGCCGGGTCGCAGACGGAGGACGGCCGATTCGCCTGGTTCTGGCTGCGCGTGCGCGACGGCGGGCCGATCTGGCTGCCGGAGGGGGCCGCCTCCCCGCCCGGCCCATGCCAGATGGCCTATGCGGGTGACGTGGCAGCCGTGCTCTCGGCCGCCGCGCACCGGCCTCCCGGCGGGCTGCGCGTCTATCACGCCGCCGCCAGCGAGGTCTACAGCTATCAGGAGTACATCGCCTCGATGGCGCAGGCGGCGGGCGCGACCCCTACGCTGCGCTTCGCGCCGCGCGCCCAGCTCGACCAGGGCCCCTTCGCGAGCGGCGGAGTCTACCGCGTGCCGCTCCCCTACATCGCGGTCTGCGACGTGAGGCGCGCGGAGCAGGAGCTCGGGGTGCGCTTCACGCCGCGGACAGAGTGGATGCCGAAGGTCGGGGCGTGGGTCGATGCGCACTACCGCAGCGCGCCCATTCCGCCCTGGTACGCGCTGCGCGATCTGGAGCGCGCCACGGACCGTATGTAGTCAGGAAGGTCCGAAGGGACGGGGGCGCCCGGCCGGACGCCTCTGCTATAATGCCTTTGGTCTTCCCCTGGTAGCGAGCCAAGCGTCAGGAGGTAATGAGACATGCCACGCATCGAACGCGACGCCCTTGGCGAAGTGCAGGTGCCAGACGGCGCCCTTTGGGGGGCCCACGCCCAGCGCTCCCACGAGAACTTTCCGATCAGCGGCCGCCTGCCGCGGCCGGAATTCCTGGCAGCCGGCGCGCAGGTCAAGCGAGCTGCAGCGATCGCCCACCGCGAGACGGGCAGGATGAAGGCGGAAGTCGCCGACGCGATCGTCCACGCCGCAGACGAGGTGATCGCAGGACGCCACCTCGACCAGTTCATCGTCGACGTCTACCAGGCCGGTGCCGGCACGTCCTTCAACATGAACATGAACGAGGTGCTCGCGAGCCTCGCCTCCATCCGCCTGGGCGGCGAGGCCGGCGACGAGACAGTCTCCTCGCATGACGACGTCAACATGGGCCAGTCCACCAACGACATCTTCCCGACCATCATGCGCGTCGCCGCGGCGACTCTCTGGCGCCGCACGCGCGAGCAGGCACTGGCGCTCGCCGGCTCCTTCGAGGAGCTTTCCCAGCGCACGGACGGCGTGCTCAAGACCGGTCGCACGCACTTGCAGGACGCGGTGCCCATCCGCTACGGCCAGGAGTTCTCGGGCTACGCCGCCTCGGTCCGGCAGGCGGTCGAGCAGACCGACCGCGCCGTCGAATACATCTACGAGCTGAACGTCGGCTCGACCGCGAACGGCACCGGCCTGAATGCCGAGCCCGGATACCCGGAGGCGGCGGCGAAGGAGCTCTCTCGCGCACTCTCCCTCCCCTTCCGGGCGCCGAGCAACCGCTTCCGCATCACCCAGAGCCTCGGCGACTTCGTCTTCTTCTCCTCCGGCCTGCAGGTCCTCGCGATCGAACTGACGCGCATCGCCTCCGACCTGCGCCTGCTCTCCTCGGGCCCGCACGCCGGCATCGGCGAGATCCTGCTGCCGGCGGTGCAGCCGGGCTCCTCGATCATGCCGGGCAAGGTGAACCCGTCGATCCCCGAAATGGTCAACATGGTCGCCCTGGACGTGATCGGGGGGCACGCGACGATCGCGACGGCGGCGCAGTACGGCCAGCTCGAGCTGAACGTGATGATGCCGGTCGTTGCCGACCGGCTTGTCGAATCCCTGATCATCCTCGGCAACGCGGCCGAGACGCTGCACTCGCGCTGCGTCGAGGGCATCACCGTGAACGCGGAGCGCAGCCTGAAGCTCCTTGAGGGCTCCGGCGCCCTCGCGACGGCGGTCGCGCCGTACGTCGGCTACGCCAAGGCGGCGGAACTGCAGAACGAGGCCACCCGCACCGGCCGCAGCGTGCGCGACCTCGTCGTCGAGCAGGGCCTGCTCTCGGCGGAGCAGGCCGACGCGATCCTCGACCTGCGCAAGATGACCGAGCCCGGCATCGCCGGCTGATCAGGAACCTGCCAACAGCGCCTGCACCTCTGCCTCGAAGCGCGCCTGCACCAGGCTGAAGAGCGCCGCGGCCCGTTCCAGCGTCTCGACGCTGCGCGCCTCGATTTGCCGGTCGCGCCGGTCGAGCAGACCCACGGCCCCGAGCGCCCGCCCGTCCGCACTGACGGGCGCGACCGCCACCGACCGGAAGTCCTGCAGGCCCGTGATGGCGCCCTCGCCCTCCAAGGCGGGGGCGCCTTCGCGCAGGAAGAGCGGTTCGCCGTGCTCCGCGACCCAACGGGTCGCGGCCGCGATCGCGTCCTGTGCGACCGACGCCGCGCTCTGGGGGAAGGACGACAACACCCGCACGCCGGATGCGGGATCGAGCGCCGCGACGAACGCGACCTCCCCGACCATGAACGGGCGCAGGCTCTCCAGAAGGTCGCTGGCCGCGGCAGCGACGCTGTCGGCGGCCCGCAGCCCGGTCGCCATCTCCTCGAAGGCCAAGAGTTCGTGTTCGCGCCGCACCACCTCGCCGAGCCGGTCGTGGGCGTGCATGGCCGCCGCGACCTGGCCGACCAGCAGGCCGAGCGCGTCGCGGTCGCGGCGCGAGAACGCGACGGGCTCACGCCGCCAGGCGACCAGCACGCCGATCCGCTCGCCGTCGAACGCGATCGGCATCGACAGCATGGCGGAGAACGGCCCCTGCAGCCGGCGCGTGCCGCTGGCGATGCGGTGCTGCGGCAACGTGACGTGTTCGCGCGAGCGGCGCAGCCAGGCGGCGGTCGCCTCGCGCACCGCGTCGCTTCCCTGGGGGTGCGTGAGCATGTCGCGCAGCGAGCCGTCGGCGTAGGTGAGCGCGATCGCCACCTCATCCGCACCGATCAGGTGTGCCGCGCGCTGCGCCACCATCGCGTCGAGGCTGCCCTCACCGAGGCTTGTG
>JAJYTV010000317.1 GCA_021792885.1 Bacillota bacterium | reverse complement strand
GCCGGGGCGCGTCGAGGCCCTGAGCAGCTGTAGGCCGCGCTGCACGATCGTCCGGTTCGCCCCCTGCAGCGGCACCTGGTCGGCGAGCGTGCCGAGCGCGGCGAGGTCGAAGAGCGCATCCGCCTCCTCCGCAAGCCAAAGGCGCGCGAGCTGCAGCGCCATCCCCGCGCCGGAAAGCCCCCGCAGCGGGTGTGTCTCTGGGAGAAGGCCCGGATGTGCGAGGGGTGCAGGCGGAAGCTGCGCCGGCATCGCGTGGTGATCCGTGATGAAGAGGCGCACGCCGCGCTCCTTCGCACGCTCTGCGGCGGCGTGCGCCGAGACGCCGCAGTCCACTGTGAGGATACCGTCGAAGCCTGCATCGGCGAGCCGGTCCACCGTTGCCGGGGTGATCCCGTAGCCGTCCTTCAGCCGGTGCGGCAGGACGGGAGTGGCCGCGTGTCCCAGCGCCTCGAGCGCCGCCATGGCGATTGCGGTGCCGCTCACGCCGTCGACGTCGTAGTCGCCGTGCACGGCGAGCCGTCCTCCGTTCTCAAGCAGCGAGCGTGCCTCCTCGGCGATCGCCGAAAGGCCTGGAATCTCTTCGGCCGCAGGGAGCGGGCCGCCCTCGGTGAGGGCGGGAAGCTCGCTCGGCGCGATCCCGCGCGCCGCCAGGAGGCGAGCGAGGATCGGCTCCGTCCCTCCCGCGAGGTGGCTTTTCAGGAGCGCCGGATCGGGGGGCGCGAGGCGCACGCGCAGTGCCACTACTCCTCCTCCGGGTTCACGTGGACGTGGACGGCGACGACTTCTGGACGGCTTTCCATGATGGCCTCCTTGACCGACGTTGCGACCATGTGGCCGTCGCGCACCGTGTAGTCGCCCGGCACGGCGATCTCGAGATCGATCAGCACCTCCGCGCCCATGTAGCGGCCGCGGATCCCGGTGACCTCCCGCACGCCACGAACCGCGAGCGCGACGCCGCGCAGGGCGTCGAGCAGCTTGCGGTCGTCGAAGCGGTCCATCAGGTCGGCCACGGCGCGGTTCACCAAAAGCCAACCACTGTAGATGACGAAGAGGGAGACGACCCCCGCGAGCACGGGATCGAAGATCGGCGAGTAGATCCGCGCGAGGAGGATGCCGACGAGCGCGACGACGCTTGTCACGGCATCGAGGCGGTTGTCGACGGCGGAGGCGGCCAGTGCCTTGGAGCGGGCGCGGTCGGCGACCGCACGGTTGTAGCGGTAGAGCACTTCCTTCACGACGATCGACCCCGCTGCCACGTAGGCGGAGATGATGCCGGGAACGGCGGCGTTGCCGTGCCAGATATCGTGCGCCGACTGCCAGAGGATCTCGAGGCCCGCGAGCAGCAGGAGGATGCCGACGATCTTCTGGGCCACCGACTCGGCCTTCTGGTGGCCGTAAGGATGTTCGAAGTCCGCGGGGACGTGCGCGACCCTCACCCCGATCGCCACCGCGAGGCTGGCGCCGAGGTCGGCGAAGTTGTGCAGTCCGTCGGCGACCAGGACCTGGGCGCCGGTCGCGAGCCCGAAACCGATCTTGGCCGCGGTGAGCAGCGCGTTGCCGACGATGCTGAGAGACCCCGCGATGCGCGTCTCCCGTTCCGTCCGCAAAGCTGCACCTCCCACCCCCAAGAATGTAGTCGAAGGAAGGGGAGGAGCGCCAGGGGCTCGCCTCAGCCAGCCAGCGCGACTGCGGCGAGCACGAGCAGCACGCCCGCGGCGCGCGTCCCGCGCGCGGCGAAGTCCCGCAGCGCGAGCCCCGGATCGAGCCCCCCCGCGACCGCGGCGGACCAGGTCCCGGCACCGGCTGCGGCGCCGAGGATGCGCCCCAGGACGAGGAGCGCCCCCGCCTGCGCCAGCGCCGGGTCGCGCGGCGGCGTGAGGCGGATCGCCAGAAACTCCGCCAGGAGCGCGACGGCGAGCGCTGCGATTGCAAAGGGCAAGGTGCGCGGCGCGAGCCAGAGGGCTGCCGCCGCACCTGCGGCGAGCGAGATGAGCGGCAGCCCGAGCAGCGCGGCGAGGAAGAGGACGCCGGTGATGAAGAGGGCGGCGATCGGCGGCATCATGACCAGAGTCTGCCGCCGGGGGCGCCGGCCTATGTGTCGAGCGGGATGCGCATGCCGTCGCGCGCGGCGATCACCTGCGCGCCGGATTCCTGCGCGACGTAACGCGCGATCGCACTCGCGTCCGGCGCCGCACTGCGGTCGAAGTGCGTGATCAGGGCTCGACGCACGCCCGCGCGTCGCAGGAGGTCCGCCGCGCCGACCGCCGTCAGGTGGCGGTGCGCGTGCTGCCAGACGAAGCTGACGTTGAGGATCGCGAGGTCCGCACCGGCGAACGCAGCGACGAGCTCCTCGCGCACCGCGGTGATGGCGAACGGAGCGGCGAGCGGCTCGCCGGGCCGCGGAGCGTGCTCCTCGCCCGCCTCGTCGGAAAAGCGCAGGACGTAGGAGGCGTCCGAACTGTAGACGATGCGGCGCCCGCCCCAGGAGAAGGCGATGCCATAGTTCTCCGGCCCGTGGTGGACCCGGAAGGGCGTCATGGTCACAGGCCCCGCCGGGACCGGGGTACCGTCCTGCCAGGTCGTGATGGGCGGCCCGCCGGGATACCAGGGCGACGGGTCGAGCCCGAGGTGGTAGCGGCCGATCAGCCCGAGCTCGAGCGCCTCGCTCGGCAGGCAGAGCATGCCGCGGCGCTGCGACATGCCGCGGCACATCCCTTCGATCAGGGCCGGGGCGTCGAGGTAGTGGTCCGTGTGCCCATGCGAGATCAGCACCGCATCAAGGCCTCGGGCGTCAAGCCTCGCGCGCGCCGCGTGGAACGCGGCCCCGGGGCCGGGGTCAAGCGCCATCCGCTCGCCGCCGAGGCTGAGCCAGATGCCTCCCGTACGCCGACGCTGGCCGATCACGCCCGAGGGGTTCCCGCCGGTGCCCAGAATGTGCAGGAAGTCCCCCTGCGCAGGGGGGACTTCCTCCGTCCTCAGCCAAGCGGCTCCGCGGCGCACGCGCGAAGCGCTGCGCCGCAAGAGTCGCCGGCCTTCGTCGTTCACCGTCCGGCCTTCGCGGGGGTGCGCCGCGTCGACTGCGCGGCCCGCTCCATGCTCTCCACCCAGACGTACCAGAGAGGGCTTGCGAACAGGATCGAGGAGTAGGCGCCGAACATGACGCCGATCACGATCGCCGCCGCGAGGCCCTG
>JAJYTV010000316.1 GCA_021792885.1 Bacillota bacterium | reverse complement strand
TCGCGCGCATGGACGAGGACGGCTACTTCTATATCGTCGACCGCAAGAAGGACATGATCATCGTCTCCGGCAACAACGTCTACCCGCGGGAGATCGAGGAGGTGCTCTACGAGCACCCAGACGTGCTGGAAGCCGCCGTGATCGGCGTCCCGGACCCGTACAGGGGCGAGGTGCCCAAGGCCTTCGTCGCGCTGCGCGAGGGCTCAGCCCTCACCGAGGAGGCGCTTCTCATGCACCTTCGGGGGCAGATCGCGCCCTTCAAGCTGCCGAAGTCCGTGGAGTTCCGCAAGGAACTGCCGAAGAGCGCCGTGGGCAAGCTCCTGCGGCGCGAACTCGCGGCGCAGGAGCAGGAGCGGCGCGCGCCAAAGGCGCAGGCGTAGCCGAAGGAGGGAGGACCCCGATGCTGGAGGAGCTTCCTACGCTCCGCGAACTCTTCTCGCTCGAGGGCAAGGTGGCAATCGTCACGGGCGGTTCGCGGGGTCTTGGACTCGAGATCGCCGAGGGGCTCGGCGAGGCGGGGGCGCGGCTCGCGATCACTGCGCGGCGGGAGTCGTTCCTGCAGGAGGCGGAGGCGCACCTGCGCCAACAGGGATTCGAGGTGCTGGCGCTGCAGGGCTCCGTCGCCGACGAGGACGCCGTGGAGGCGGTCGTGCGGGAGACGCGCGCACACTTTGGCCGCATCGACATCCTGGTCAACAACGCGGGCACGAGTTGGGGTGCCCCGATCCTCGAGATGCCCTACGAGCGGTGGAAGAGTGTGCTGGACACGAACGTGAACGGGACCTGGCTCCTGTCGCAGGCGGTCTGCCGGGTGATGGTGGAGCAGGGTGAGGGCGGGCGAATCCTGAACGTCGCGTCCGTCGCGGGCATGCGGGGCGCGCTTACGGAAGCCCTCTCTGCGATCGGCTACGCCACCTCGAAGGCAGCCGTGATCGGACTCACCCGCAGCCTTGCGGCGAGCATGGCGCCGCACGGCATCCTCGTGAACGCGATCTGCCCCGGGTTCTTCCCGACACGCATGACCCAGGGGCTGCTCGACTCGGCCAAGCAGGAGATCGCGCGGGGCACGCCGCTCGGGCGGATCGGCCGTCCCGGAGAGATCAAGGGGGCTGCGGTCTTCCTCTGCGCACCTGCAAGCGCCTACATCACGGGCCAGATCCTGCCGATCGACGGCGGAGCGACAGCCTGAACCGAAGGAGGAACTCGGATTGGCGGATGCAGTGATCGTCAGTTCCGTGCGCAGCCCGATCGCGAGGGCGCCCGGCGCCTTGCAGCAGGTGCCGCCGGAGGTGTTCGGCGCCGTCGTGATGCAGGAGGCCTTGCGCCGCGCACAGGTGGAGGGGGCGGAGGTCGAGGACGTCCTCTGGGGCAACGTGATGGCGGGCGGCGGCAACATGGGCAGGCTCACTGCCCTGCAGGCGGGCCTCCCGGTCGAGGTGCCGGGCGTGACGATCGATCGCCAGTGCGGCTCCGGGCTGCAGGCGATCTGCTTTGGGAGCCAGGCGATCAAGGCGGGCGAGGCCGAGATCCTCCTCGCGGGCGGCAGCGATTCGATGACCCGCGCCCCGTTCCTGATGGAGCGCCAGGAGAGCGCCTTCCCGCGGCGCGCCCCGCGCTTCTACTACCCCAGGCTCTCGCCGGACAGCATCGGCAACCCGCCGATGGGCGTGACCGCGGAGAACGTCGCGGCGCAGTACAGGGTCAGCCGCGAGGACCAGGACGCCTTCGCACTGCGCTCGCAAGAGCGCGCCGCGCGTGCGGTCCTCGAAGGCCGGTTCGAGGAGCAGATCGTGCCGGTCCCGGTGCCCGCGGGCAAGGGGGAATGGGCGACCTTCGCGGTGGATGAGCACCCCCGGCCGGACACCTCGCTCGAGAAGCTCGCGAAGCTGCCGCCTGCCTTCCAGAAGGACGGCACGGTGACGGCAGGAAACTCGTCGGGCATCAACGACGGGGCAAGCGCGGCCGTCCTGATGTCGGCGAGGGCCGCGGAGCGCAAGGGACTTGCGCCGCTCGGGCGCATCGTCGCCTGGTCGGTCGCGGGCGTCGATCCGAACCTCATGGGGATGGGGCCGGTACCGGCGGTGCGCAAGGTGCTGCACAAGGCGAACATGCGCCTCGACGAGATCGACCTCATCGAGCTCAACGAGGCGTTCGCGAGCCAGTCGCTCGCCTGCATCCGGGAGATCGGGCTAGATCCCGAGCGGGTGAACGTGAACGGCGGCGCGATCGCGCTCGGCCACCCGATCGCCGGAACCGGCGCGATCCTCACGGCGAAGCTCCTCTACGAGCTGCGCCGCAGCGGTGGGCGGTACGGGATGGTCACCGCCTGCATCGGCGGCGGGCAGGGCATCGCCGCGATCTTCGAGCGCCTCTAAGGCGGGACCTGCGGCTGTCAGGAGAGCATACGCCGCGCCGACCCCCGGGGGTCGGCGCGGCCGCTTTGCGCTTGTGGGCGGTCAGCGGCGCGGGATGCCGCCTTCGAGCAGGATGCGCAGGAGCACCCCCGCCATCTCCTCGGGACTCAGCGGCTTGTCCGGCCGAAACCAGCGGAAGGCCCAGTTGAACGTCCCCAGGAGCGCGAAGCTGAAGATCTTCGGGTCGAGGTCCGCCCGCAGCTCGCCGCGGGCGATCGCCTGCTCGACGAGGCCGCGGACGACCGCCTCGTAGCGGTCGCGCTTCGCCTGCACGAGCTTGAACTTCTCCTGGGTCAGGAAGCGCGACTCGTTGTTGAACACGGCCATGTGGTCGTGGAAGGCCGACATGCTCTCGAGGAGGTGCCTTAGGATGCGCTGCAGCTTCGCGAGCGGGTCGCCGGGCCCCTCTGCCGCGTCCTCCGCGAAGGCCAGCAGATGGTCGATGAAGGTGTCGTGGAAGAGCAGCAGGAGGTCTTCCTTGGACTCGAAGTAGTGGTAGAAGGCACCCTTCGAGCAGCCCGCCGACGCGATGACGTCCTGCAGGGAGGTCGCGTGGTAGCCCCGCTCTCCGAAGAGGCGCAGGGCGGCGTGCATGATGTTCGTGCGGGTGTCCTCGCCGGGGCTGTTTTGCGGCATCAGGGCAGACTGCAACCTCCAGTCCGGGACTTCAACAGCCTTCGTCGGCAGGGGCCGGAATTCCTACACATCCATGGTGCCCCTGCTCCTGCCTCGCAAGGTGCCTTCGGTGGCCTTTGACTCCCGCCGCACGATGTGCGTCACC
>JAJYTV010000315.1 GCA_021792885.1 Bacillota bacterium | reverse complement strand
TGCAAACTTCGCCCTGCGCCGCACAGGTACCTTTCCTAGGCCGCCGCCGGCCGCAGCCAGGCGGTGAGAGCAAGTCCCGCCAGCACGATGACCGCGGCGACGAGGGCCGCGGCAGAGAAGCCGCCGTAGTGCTGGATCAGAAGGCCGCTCAGGGTCGGGGCGACGACGGACGCCAGCATGCCGACGAAGTTCAACAGGCCGAACGCCTGCCCGTAGCCTTCCTCGCCGAGGCTCGCCGTCACCTCGCTCAGGATCAAGGGATCGAGCGTCAGCTTGCCTGTGACGCCGTAGAGGGTAAGCAGTGCGAGCAGCACGAGGGGGCTTCGGGCAAAGCCGACCAGGGCGAGCGCCGCTCCGGCGAGCAGCAGGAGAAGGCGCATGCGGCGCAGCCGGGCGGCTCCCTGCGGGCCGCGCGCGCTCCAGAGGATCGTCGCCGGCAGTGCGACGATCGTCGGCCACGCCGCCGCGGCGCCCAACTGGAGTCCATGCCAGGGCACCATGCCCGCGAGCGCGTACGGCAGCCATGCCAGGAGGAAGAAGAAGGCGTAGAGCGAGCAGAAGTTCAAGGCGAGCAAGAGCGCGAAGCGGCTTCTGCCGCTCCGCCGCGCGTCGGGTGCGGCGGGCTCGACGGGTGCGGCGGGAGCCGCCGTGCCGTCTCCGCGGCGCACGTCCTTCGGGGTGATCAGGTAGAGCACCACGCCGATGCCCATCGTCAGTACCCCCAGGACCCAGACGGGCGTCTGCCACGAGGCCTGCCCTAGCCCGGAGGCAACGATGTATCCGAGCGCGATGCCCGCGCCCATGCCGGACGTGATCACGGCGTTCGCCAAGGGCAAGACGCCCGCGGGGATGCGGCGCGCAGTGACCGCGAACTGCGTGGGGTAGTAGACACCCTGGAAGAGTCCGGCGAGCGCGGAGCAGGCCAAGACGCCATCATACCCGGGTGAGAACGCCGTCAGCGCGATGAACAGGCCGAAGCCGAGGTAGCCGATCCCGAGCAGCGTGCGCGGGGAGATGCGGTCGGCGAGGCGGCCTGCAGGGATCTGCACTGCCGTGTAGGTGAGGAAGAACGCCGTCGAAAGGAGTCCGAGCGCGGTGGGGCCGACGTGGAACAGCCGTCCGAACTCTCGCAGCAGCGGGCTCAGCACGGCGCGGTCGGCGTAGACAAAGAGCCATCCCAAGGCCCCGAGCAGTGCCCAGGGCAGCCAGCGGAGATCCTGTTCGCGTCGCAGCAATCGTGGCACCTCACTCGGAAAATTCCCGCTGGTGCGGGTGATGTCCTCCACGCCCGCGCACAGCCTGCGGACCCGCCTGGTGCAGCGAAAGGGCGCCGCCTCGCGAGGCGGCGCCCTTTCGCTGGGCTGCGCAGGCTTCGATCAGCCGAGCGTAACCTCTGTCGGTCCCTCTTCGAAGGCGTAGTCCGGCACCGTCGTCTGGTCGGTCCCGTTGTGCATCTTCGCAGCGTTGAACACGAGGGTGAGCACGACCACGACGATCGCGTTCGCGATCAGTGCCCAGATGCCGGCGTACCCGATCACCCCTCCGAGGTTGAAGAAGGAGGAGGCGAACCCGACCGATGCGGTCATGGCAGTGCCGACGATCATGCCGACTGCCCATCCGATCAGGAGGGCGGTACGGTGGAACCAGCGGGTGTAGAGGCCGCCGACGATCATGATGATCGTCTGCAGGATCCAGATCCCGCCGAGCGTTTGCAGGTAGAGGGAGAACTGCACCGGGATTGCGAGGGCGAAGACGAGGCCCAGGAACGTCATGACCAACGCCACGATCTTCGCCACCTTCGCCTCGCTCTCCGGCGGCGCGTTCTTGGCGAAGTACTCCTTGTAGATGTTGCGCGAGAAGAGGCTTCCGGAAGCGATCGACATGATCGCCGCCGGCACCAGCGCGCCGATGAAGATCGCCGCGAACCCGAAGCCCACGAACCACTGCGGGAACTCCTTCTCGAACAGCAGCGGCACGGCGAGGTTGTTGTCGCCGTGGACGTTCACGCCGGCCGTCAGGGCCATGAAGCCGAGCAGCGCGATGACGCCGAGGAGGAGGGAGTACAGGGGCAGGAAGGCGGCATTGCGCCGGATGACCTGCCGGGACTTCGTGGCGAACATGGCGGTGATGGCGTGTGGGTAGAAGAAGAGCGCCAGCGCCGAGCCGAGTGCCAGCGTCGCGTACGCGGCGTAGAGCGTGGGCGCGAGGGTGACGGAGTGCGGGATCGGCGCAGCCGCCAGCTTGGCGTTGGCGACGTGGAAGATGTGGCCGAAGCCGCCCAGTGCCGTCGGGATGACGATGACGGCGGCGATGATCGTGATGTAGATGAGCGTGTCCTTCACGATGGCGACCATCGCCGGCGCGCGCAGCCCGGCGGTGTACGTGTAGAAGGCCACGACGGCGAACGCGATGATCAGCGCGATGTCCTGTCCTGCTCCGCCGACCCCGCCGAAGCCGAGCGTCTGCAAGACGGCCTGCATGCCCACGAGCTGCAGGGCGATGTACGGCATGGTGGCCAGGATGCCGGTGAAGGCCACGGCAAGCGCCATGCCCCTCGACTCGAAGCGGCCCTTCACGTAGTCGGACGCCGTGATGTAGCCCTTCGCCTTCGCGACAGACCAGAAGCGTGGGAAGACCACGAAGATGAACGGGTAGATGATGATGGTGTACGGAACGGCGAAGAACGCGAGCGCGCCTGCACCGAACGCCAGCGCCGGCACGGCGATGAAGGTGTACGCGGTGTAGAGGTCGCCGCCGATCAGAAACCACGACAGCAGGGTGCCGAGGCGGCGTCCCGCGAGCCCCCACTCTTCGAGCCGCGTCAGGTCTGCCTTGCGCCAGTTCGCGGCGTAGAAGCCCACGACGGTGACTAGCACGAACAGTATCAGGAAGATGGTGACCGCTGTTGCATTCACTGGACCGGCGCCTCCTTCGGGGACAAGTCTTGGCAGCGCTTCATGCTGTCAGGAAGTGCACGAGGATGGTGAGAAGCCCTGTGATCACGACCCAAAGGAGTTGGTACCAGTAGAAGTACGGAATGCCTCCGAGCGCCGGGGTAGCGGAACTGTAGATCGATGGGAACAAGGTGCCGATGAAAGGGATGATCAGGACGATGTACCACCACCGCCGTCCGGACTGTCGGGACTTCGGCTCACCTTGCACGGAATTCGCCCCCTTCGCGCTGATCGATCGACGGCAAAGTTCG
>JAJYTV010000006.1 GCA_021792885.1 Bacillota bacterium | reverse complement strand
AGCCGGCGGCGTAGGCACCGGAGGCGTTTCCGCGGTAGCGGTAACGCGCCTTGGGAATGATGTCCCGTCCGGCGCTTCCGTCGACCGAAGTCGAAACCGCATCGTGTTCTCCAGTCCGAGCGTCCACCTGGATGTCATCGGCAGCCCGACTGGGCAGAAGGACGAGACGTTCCGCATCGCAGGGCTTGTGAATCCGACCGTCGTCGTGCCGGCAGGTGCAGTCGTCCATGTCCTGTTCCTCAACGCGGACCCCGACATGATGCACAATTTCGTCGTCACCGCTGCGAAGCCACCCTTCGCCGATGTGCCGATGATGCAGGGCGCACCCGCGTTCGCCGGTGCGGCGATGCCCTTCCTCTCCGCTTTCTCCGGCGTCGCCGCGCAGAGCCTCAGCACATCGTTCGTCGCATCCGCCGAAGGCGCGTACACCTACCTCTGCACGGTTCCCGGCCATGCAGCAGACGGGATGTACGGGCAGTTCATCGTCCAGTAGCGGCACCGCATGTCATGGGAAGGGCGGCCGCACAAGCCTTCGGTTCGTCGCAGCAGCAATGGGGAGTGAAGAAACCGGGATCGGCGAACATCGCCGATCCCGGTTCGTCTTTCCTTGGCTCTTAGTAGCGACGCGGGCGCTCTTCGCGCGGCCGCGCCTCGTTGACGGTCAGCTGGCGATCTTCCCAGGTCGAACCGTTCAGCGCTTCGATGACGGCCTCGGCCTTGTCGGCCGGAACCTCCACAAACCCGAAGCCCCGCGAACGCCCGGTCTCCCGGTCGGTCGCGATCCGAGCCGTGAGGACTTCAGCGTACTGCGAGACAGCCTTCTGCAAGTCCTCGTTCGTCACCGACCACGGAAGGTTACCGACGTAGATGGTCTTCTGCAAACTCCATGCACTCCCCTCGAAGCCACGTTCGCCTGGAAGTGCACGGAGGCATCCGCTTTACAGCTCGTGGATCCATCACAGCCCCTAGAACGACAGGCTCATCTTACCGCATCGTGGAAGCAATATGCAAGCGGGATTATAGGGGCCGTGATCCGCGGTGCGCAGACGGCGCCCTCGCGACCAGGCGGTATTATGCTGTCCTCGACGCGCGCCGCGAAACCTTCCGATCTACGGCATCGCCAGTGAGGCCCTTCCTGGCACGTCGAGGCGCATGATCGCACGATATTCAATCGTGACGCCGGTCCATGAGGTAGTCGATGACATCCTGCGCCGAATACGAGTCGCGGTCCCCGAGCAATTCGCGGATGCGCAGGATCTCGTCGCCGCTCGTGACGATCGGCTGCTCCAGCGTTCGGTCCTTCTGCCGCTGCGGTACGCCTGCCGAGGCCATCAGACCGTTGCAAAGGCACTTGCGCCCTTGCGTGTGCGCAGCGCTCCCGCCCTTCGCCACGTACTCGGCGACCGGCTCCGCGGGACAGCGATAGCCGATGTGCCCGCTCGCCTGCCGATAGGCCTCGCGCAGGTACCCTAGATCGCAGACACGGCGACGCTCGGCGTAGACCTCGCTTTGTGAGAGCGTCTGCTCCAGTTCCACGACCTTGAACGGAAATCCGGTCGGTGACGCGAGCGGGTCGGTGCGAACGGAGAGGTTCCCCTCCTTGACCTTGGCTCTCACTTGCCTGCGCAGATCGGCCGTCAACCCAGACTCCTCGCAGAAGGCGAAGAGTGTCCCGACCTGGACCCCTGCCGCGCCCTGCTCCTGTGCCTGCGCAAGGCCTCCGCGAACACCGAACCCGCCGGCGAGCCAGTACGGATACCCAAGTTTCGCAACCTCATCGAGATCGACGACGTCTCGCTCACCGTAGACCGGTTGGCCTGTCTCGTCGAGATGTGCCGGCCCACGCGGGGGTGCGTTGTGACCTCCGGCTGTCGGCCCCTCGATCACAAACCCCTGGATCGAGCCGCTCGCCTTCTTGGCCATCATGTTCGCCAGGCTGTGCGCCGCCACGATCGGGAAAAACGCTGGACGCACCAAAGGATCGGTTGCAGAGGCTTCGTAGGCGGCTGGCTCAAAGCGCATCCACTGCTCCGGGTCCTCGCCCCGCGCACCGGCAATATCGATTTTCAGCGCTGCCGGTTCATGCTTCGCCATGCGGTCGAGGGCTCCCGGGATGTCGCGCGGGATTCCAGCTCCCATCAGCACAACATCGACGCCCGCATGCATCGCACCGTACAGTACCGCGAGGTTCGGAAGCGGGACCTTGGTCAGCAGGTTGATACCGACACGCCCCCCGTGGCCGTGCTTCGCCAACCAGACCTCCACGTATCCCGACAGCATCGCGACCGCCTTGCGCCACTGGTTCGACGTGAGCGTCCACATCGGCAGCCTGGCATAGGGCTGGCCTTCTGTCCGCCCGTCCGGGCAGAAATAACGCGCCACAAACTGTTCGGCAAGCGCAGACCACGGGCTGGCCGCGAGGGCTCTGCGGACGTGCCCGCCGATGTCGCCATCTTGCATGCGTCTCACCACAACGGTGTCGATGCCGGTTCCGGACACCACCCCGAGTTGTCCCGCCAAGGAGACCGCGCGTGCGAGAGGCCAGTGCGAAACGGCGACGCCCATCCCTCCCTGGATGATGGCTGGCCACCCAGATGCGGAAGGAGCAGTGCAACCCGCTCTATCCTTGCTAGTCCGCAGGTACGGCATCTCGACCACGTCCCCCTCTAGGGTGCGACTAGTGCCCCGTCTATGTTGGAACCGTTGCCGAGAAGGCCGCGGATCTACACAAGCGGGGCGTGGACGAAATCGTCCACGCCCCGTGGTTACCGAACTCTTCGCCTAGTGTAGCATGCCCGCATGGTTTATGTGGAGACGGCCTGCGGCGGACGACATTCCGTAAGCAAGTGCTGCCGGAAGTCGCGGCGAGCGTCGATACCCGCTCTGCAAAACGAATGGCGTACGTAGGTTCCCAACCCAAGACCCGCTGATGATGAGCAAAGGTCCCCACGACCGCCAACTTGGCCTGAATCCCAACCAACCTCTTCATACCAGTTGAGGTTAGAACAGATTTGCATTGCTTCCAAGCAAACTGTTCCAACCCTATGCGACATCTGTGTAGCACCGTCACCCGACTATAGGCAACACCCACGATGTCCACGAACGTTCGTGGTTCGTGACAATCCGAACCTGTCACGAACCCATCCGCGCCGCGACAGCCCACAGGGACCACTGCCGCAGCGCAGCGCGGGTTCTACCAGCCAGCGGAGAACAGCGTCCAGGGATAGGCCGTGATGTCTTGGGCCAGCGGCACCTGCCAAGCGTACTCGGGGTGCTCCCGCAGGTGCTCTGCGAAGTTGTAGTTCGCACCGCACGGCTTGCCCCAGTGGGCCCAGAGGGCGCCCTCGGGGATCAGGTCGGACGCGGTGACGATGCCGTCGAAGGACCCGCCGGGATAGTTCCCTCCCCATTCCCACTCCGGGAGTCCAGTCGGATCGGCGTCCACGTGGCCGCACAGCGTGGTGCGCGAGGGGATCTCCCGTCCGACGCGGACGTCCAGGTGGTCAGCCAAGGCGCGCTTGGCGAAGTCGACGTCGACGCGTCCCTGCTCCTGCCGGAAGAGCTCGTGCCAGCGGCGATGGCGGGCGTTGCAGGCGTTGTTCGGGTCATCGTAGGCGAAGGAGGTTTCCGTCCGGACTTCCGGGTCCTGGGCGACGTTGCACCCCACGAAGAACCCGTCTCGGGTTCGCCAGGTCTGGTGGTGATGCGTTCCGAGCTCAAGCGTCATGATCTCGGAGCTCCTGCTGTCGGCGACGAGCCAGTCGTTGGCGTACCCCCCGTTGTTGTCCGTGCGCATCGTCTGCGACCAGGCATCGAGCGACTCCGCGTTCTGGATCGCCTGGCGCGCGCGGACGAAGTACGGGGTGCCCTCCGGGTGGAAGGTGAACATCCCGGTGATGGTCGTCTCGGTGACGGCCAGCCCGGCATCGTTCAAGTAGAAGTCGGTTCCGCTGTACACCGTGCCGGGGTAGCACTGCATCAGAAAGCGGCGGCCGGCATCGGGAGCGTAGTCGGCGATGACGTTCCACCGGCTGATCATGTACGGGAACCAGGTGTTGTGCGCCATGACGATCCTACCGTCGCGCGTCGCGGATCCCGTGGCGACGAAGGCGCTGCACCCGCCGTGCTCCTCCATCGGGGGAACGTCTTCGCCCAGTCGCCGCAATTCGTTCGCCTTGAGGTAGTAGTAGTAGGAATACGAGGTGTCGAAGTAGCCGTTCAGCGCGACCACGTCTACATAGTCGAGATCGCTGACGCCCGCATCCCGCATCCCCTCGACGATCCCGCGCATCTCCTCCGCCAGGTCTCCGGGGACCTTCGGCATGTAGAGATCGCGGGCCGCCTTGCGGAAGAACTCCCAGTCGTCCCACGTGTGCCGCACGTACAGACGCAGGCGTTCTACGACGGCCTGGATCTGGGGTGCGAGCAGTGCCCCGTTCTGGTAACCGATGTCCAGGGGCGCGCCCTCGAAATGGGCGCGGATCCATCCGTTGACCGCCGTGGCATAGGCACCCTGCATCCGGCTCTTCTGGAGCACCTGCGCCGCCTCCCTCTACTTCTCTCCGCGCCAGAACGGTGAGCGGCGCGCCGGGTAGATGTAGAAGTAGATGATGCTGACCACCACGATAATCGCCACGGTCAAGAGGTCCGAGGCCTTCTGCTGGCTCAGCGCCAGTCCGACACCCACCAAGGCGATGATCGGCGGCAAGGGGAAGAGCCACATGGAGAACGGACGCGACGCCGCATCCCGCTTGCGGAACCGGTTCACCAAGGCCGCGATCGCGATCAGAGCGTACAGCGCGATGATCAGCACCGAGGTGAACGTGATCGCCGAGATCGTGCTCGAGAAGAGCGTCAGCACGGCACCGAGGAGTCCGACGAACAGCACCGACACCCATGGCGTCTTGAACCTCGGAGAGATCCTGGAGAGGGCGCTGTTGATCGGCGTCGGCCAGGACTCGTCGCGGGCGGTCGAGTAGATGACGCGGGAGAACTGGAGGACGATCGCGAGCGTCGCGTTGAAGACCGCGAGCGCCACCCCGATCAACATGATGTTGGTTCCGGTGGTCCCCAGGTACTCCCGGAGGAAGTAGGCGACCGGAAGCGAGCTGGTGAAGAAGGCGCCCAGGCTTCCGACGCCGACCAGCACCGCGATGGCAGGGAGCACCTGGAACAGCACGCCCAGTCCGGCGGCCGTCATCACCGCCTGACCAACGTGCCGCGCTTCGCCATCGGTCTCCTCGGAGAAGTTGATGGCGCTGTCATAGCCGTTGAACGAGAAGAGCGAAATCGCGATGCTCGCGACGATCACGCTGAGGCTGACGGGGCTTAGGCCACCATGCGCGTTGATCAGCGCGGGACGAAAGAGCAGCGAGATCGGGTTGTGGGGGTGCGCGAACCCGACCACGGTGACCGTCAGCACGACGATCAGCTCAAGCGCCAGGAAGAACCCGGTGAGGTTCGCGTTGGTCTTCACCCGCAAGGCGGAGATCACCGTCACGGCGAGCATGATCAACGTCGCCCAGAGGTTCGGGTTCACAGCCGGGACGAGCAGCGACATGTACGAACCGATCCCGAGGGCGATGGCAGCCGGCAAGAAGATCGCCTGGAAGACGTAGTCCATCATGGCGACGAACCCGATCGGCCGTCCAAGGACGCGGGCGACGATGGAGTAAAGCCCTCCCGCGATCGGGTACTGGGCACCCAGTTCGCCCATGCAGAAGGCGACGCTCAAAGCGATCAGGCCGGCGACGAGGAAGGACCAGAAGGATCCCGTGCCCGTCAGGGGATAGACGGCAGCCGCGATCACGAAGAAGGACGCCGTCGGGGTGATATCGGACAAGGTCAAGCCGACTGCGCTGAGGGTCGTCAGAACCCGGTCGAGTTCCTGGCGGTAGCCGTACTGCTGCAGGAGATCCCCGCCGCGCACCTCGGGCTCATGTTCCACGCTGTAGCCTCCCAACGACTGCATGTCCGGTTCATCGCAGAAGCTTGTGCGGGCGCCTCACCGTCCCTCGCCTCACCCCCTTTGGTAGGAGCGCATCAGTGCGAGGGCCCGCTCGACGGGGAAGCCATGGAGGACGTGACCATCTCTGCCGATGGTCGTCTTCGCAGCCACCAGCGCGTTCAGCACCGCTTCCTCGGATGCTTCCGCGGCCGCCTCGAACAGCACGTCGATGGGAGCGCCCAGCGTCCAGAACTGCCCGTCGACCAGGCGCTCGACGGCGAGCGGGGCCGCAACCTCGCGCGGGATCCTGTGCGCCGTGGAGAACGCGATGAAGATCTCCCCGCTGCCGTCGTTGCCTACCGATCCCGTCCGCACCAGCCCGAAGCCAATGCGCTTGGCCAGGCGCTTCAGCTGCAGCGGATCGAGCGGCGCATCGGTCGCAAGCACGGCGATGCACGAGCCTTCCTTCTCATAGCCCGGCATCAGGTCCGTGATCATCCGACCGAGGGGCACGCCCCGAACCTGCAGTTGCGAGCGGACGCCGAAGTTGGTGTTGAGGATCACGCCGACCGTATATTGGCGGCCGTAGATCTCGACAACGCGCGATGCGGTGCCGATCCCGCCCTTGAAGCTGAAGAGCTGCGTACCCGTGCCGGCGCCGACGCCCCCCTCGGCCACAGGGCCGGACGTCGCGGTGCGCATCGCTTCCTGGACATCGGCGATCGCGACGTGCCGCCGGCGGTTGTCGTTGAGATACCCGTCGTCGCACTCGGCGACGACGGGCATCATCACGTCGAGGTGGCCGACCGCGGGATCCATCTCCGTGAACTCCTGCACGACGGCTTCGTACCCGATGCCGATCGCCCGCGTGTCGCAGAGGACGATCGGCGACCCGAGCAGCCCCCACTCGGCGATCACGGCCCGCCCCGTCATGATGCCGTAGCCGTTGAGGATGTCGGTCGCAGCGAAGACCCGCTCCCGAAAGGGATTCCCGTCATGGGGCCAGACCACGGTGACGCCCGTGCGAGCGTTGTCGCCGTCGACCAGCGTCTTCTGGCCAACGCGCACGCCGGGAACGTCCGTGATGGCATTGAAAGCACCCGACGGAAGGGAATCTGGAGCAATGCCGAAGTCACGCGCTCGTCCTGTCATGGTAAAATCTCTCCCTGGTTGCAATGGCCCGCTTCGCGCACGTCTGCGCCTCCTTGCAGGGTGGAAAAGCACCTGCGGCTCCTGGAGAGGGAAGAAGGGGCGGTGCGGGCTACCGCGGCTTGCAGCGGCACACCTCGCATGCGTCGTGCAAACCATCACCTCTACAGGTACTGTACAATACGGTAGAGTGGCAAAGTATTAGACATTCTGTATAGATATGCGTTGTCCTGAGAGGACAAATTGACGTATGCAATGCTCCGCCCGAGTCCCGATACCGTACGCCGGCCCGACATGGCGTCAGGTAATGCCACGCGCCCCAGCCTGCGAGCGGCAGGATGCATGACGGATTCGCCGGTGAGTCGTTTGCGTCAAGGGCTGGGCACGATCGGAGCTCTGCAGGCGTGCGCTCCCACTGGCCTTTTCCGGTGCGCTCGCGGCCAACGCGGCCCTCACGTCGCGCGTTCCTCGCGTCCGGTCCCCGAATGCAGGCGGCAACTCGATTGCAGCGAACATCTCTTGCAATCTCCGTTGCCCTCCGCGGGTCGGGAAAGGATGAATGTGTTGGCTGGACTTCCGTCGAACGCGGGAACCCAGTTGCCGACACTGCGCACCATTCTGCAGCGCCCGCTCTTCGCGCATGCGGAAGTTCTCGCAGGCCGCGAGTTCCTGGACGTCCCGGTACGCTGGGTGCACGTCGGGGAGATCCCCGACATCGCCACCTACCTGCGGGGGCAGGAGCTCATCCTCTCGACGGGCGTCGGCCTTCGCCAGCCGCGCGAGCGCCTGCTCTACCTGGATCGGCTTGCGCAGTGCAAGGTCGCAGGGATCTGCATCGAACTCGGCAGGTATCTGCGCCGTGTACCCGATGACATGGCGCAGCGGGCTGGCCAGCTGGGCCTGCCGCTCATCGCCTTCCATGAGAGCGTCCGCTTCGTCGACATCACGCGGGATGTCCATGCCCTCATCTTGCAGAACGAGCAGCAGGTCCTCGAGTCGCTGCGTACCTTGGGGAGCGAACTGCAGGGGCTCGCAGCCGGAGCGGAGCCCGCGGCGGCGATCGTCGCCCGGCTTGGGGCGTGGCTCGGGCGCCCTGCCGTCTTCCTCGACGACCGGGGAGACGCTGTCGGCTCGGCCCAGTCCGAGGAGGCAGATGAACTCGAGGCGCACGCGCGGGAGCTCTTGCGGACGATGCGCCCGTCGCGGACGATCTATCCGGACGTCCCGCTGCCGGACGGCGGCTCATACATCTTGTCTCGCCGGGTGGGCGGAGCGATCCCGTTCGGGCTCGTCGCCAGCGCGTCGGGCGACGACAACCGGGTCGTGGTGGGCATGGCACTCGACTTCGCCGCGGGCGCCCTCGGCGTGGGACTCGTGCGCGAGCGGCGCCTGCACGTCGGGATCGACCGCACCGAAGCGGCCCTGGTACGCGACCTCCTGCTCGGCGCACGGCTGCCGGCGCCCACGCTGCGCGAATCGCTCGGACGTGTCGGGCTGGGCGGCACCATGCCCGCGCAAGGCATGGTGCTGCGGGTGCGCGGGCGCGGCGCGGCCCAGGATCTCGCGGCTGCCTTGCAGACCTGGCTCGCACTGCAGGGTCTGCGAACGCTCGCCGCTCCTTGGGAGGGTGAAGTCGTGGCGATCCTCCTCGATCCTCCACCGCTCCTGACGCTTCGGGGCCTCGGGCACATGCTCTCGGAGCGGGAGTGGTCGCCCGGCGCGGGGCCCCTGCAGCTCGGTTTCTCGCGAAGAACAACGTTGCGGGGCCTGCCCGCCGCACTGCGCGAAGCGGAGCAGGTGCTCTCGCTCGCCAACCTGAGCAGCCACGTGCGCAGCCCCTTCTACGGCGACCTGGGAGCGCTGCGGCTGCTGCTCGGGTTGCGGGACGACTTCGACCTCGAATCCTTCTGCGATGACGAGCTCGGGGCAGTCATCGCGTACGACAAGGTGTACTCCGGAGAGCTCCTGCAGACGCTGCAGGAGCTCCTTGCGGCCGAGGACCGCTCGCAGGCGGCGAAGCTGCTGCGCATCCACCGCCAGACCCTCTACTACCGCATCCACCGACTCGGGACGCTGCTTGGAGAGGACTACCTCTCCCCGGAACGTCGGCTCGCGCTGCAGATGGCTCTGCTCGCGATGGAACTGGTGGGCCGTACACGCTGATATCAGGCGGCGTGGCGAATCGACGGGCTGTCTGTCGACAGGATGAAATCTTCATACATACTGTCTGCCATCGCGATGCGGCGGATCCTGTAGAGTAGGCAGCAAGAGGTGATGGGTACGGACACTCGGGAGAAGTACGCGCGGTATGTCAACACGAGCTTCACCGCAGGCCTCGAGCCGATCGTCTACGACCGTGCCGAGGGCGCCAACGTCTATGCAGAGGACGGGCGGCGCTACATCGACTGCTTCTCGGGCATCTCGGTCGTGAACGCCGGCCACGGGCATCCGAAAGTCCGCGAGGCCGCGAAAGTGCAGATTGACCGCCTGATCCATGCAAGCTCGTATTCCTACTACGTGCAGCCGGTCGCCGACCTTGCCGAGCGGCTGGCAGCCGTGACCCCCGGCCGCCTGCAGAAGACCTTCTTCGCCAACAGCGGTGCCGAGGGAATCGAGGCGGCCTTGCGCATGGCCAAGGCCTTCACGGGCCGCCACGAGTTCATCGCCCTGGAACGGAGCTTCCACGGCCGCTCGGCCGGCACGCTGAGCGTGACCGGCAACATGTCGCGCAAGACGCGCGGTGGTCCCTATCTGAGCGGCGTGGCGTTCGCCCCTACTCCCTACCCGTACCGCTCGCGCTTCGGCAGCGACCCGGAGACGGTGGCAGAGCAGGCGGCGGCTGCGGTGGAAGATGTCATCCGGTACCACACGAGCGGGGATGTCGCCGCCTTCATCGCGGAGCCGGTGATGGGCGAGGGCGGCATCATCGTGCCCCCGAGGAGCTACCTTCCCCGCGTGAAGGAGATCCTGGACCGCTACGGTGTCCTGTTGATCGCGGACGAGGTGCAGTGTGGGTTCGGCCGCACCGGGAAGCTGTTCGCTGTAGAGCACTTCGGGGTAGAACCGGACATCCTCGTCTCGGCGAAGGGCATCGCGGACGGGTTCCCGCTCTCAGCGACGATCGCGCGACCAGAGGTGGCGGATGCCTTCCGGCCCGGGGAGCACCTTTCGACCTTCGGCGGGAACCCCGTTTCCTGCGCCGCCGCGATCGCAAATGTCGATGTGATGCTCTCGGAGGACTTGCCCGGCCGCGCCGCGCGTCTGGGTGAGCAGGCCATGTCCACTCTGCGATCACAGGCGAGGGATCTCGAATCGGTCGGCGAGGTGCGCGGTCTCGGCTTCATGATCGGCGTCGAGCTCGTGAAGAGCCGCGCGACGAAGCAGCCGGATGCCGCACTGGCGCGCGCGGTGCGCGACTTCTGCCGCGAGCGCGGGGTGCTCATCGGGGTTGGCGGGGCCGACGGCAACGTACTGCGGCTTCAGCCGCCGCTGGTGATCGAGGAGCAAGACCTGGAGGAGGCCCTCTCGGTCGTGCTGGACGGTGTGCGGGCACAGGTCGCAGCCGTCTGAGGCAACCCCCACACGCGGACGCCTGGAACCATCCGATGCACCACCCTGACCGCTCGTTGCCCCGCGGCGCCGGTAAGCCCCCAGTTGGGCACGCCGGGCGCGGGAGGGAACGGCGGCCGATCACGCCACAGCGCGTCGGCTGAGAGGAGAACGACACGATGGAGCAGATCCACCATTACATCGCCGGCAGGCTGGTTCCCGGCGAGTCGGGCCGGCGTGGACCGGTCTACAATCCCGCGACGGGCGCCAAGACGCACGAGGTCGACTTCGCCACACCGGGGGAGGTCGACGCGGCCGTCGCCGCCGCCGGTGCCGCATTCCCCTCCTGGCGCGCCACCTCGCTGTCGCGCCGCGCGGAGATCCTGTTCAGCATCCGCGAGGTACTGGACGCCCACCGCCAGGACATCGCGGCGGCGATCACGGCCCAGCACGGCAAGGTGCTGTCGGACGCGATGGGCGAGGTGGCGCGCGGGCTCGAGAACGTGGAGTTTGCCTGCGGCATCCCGGAGCACCTCAAGGGCGACTTCAGCGAGCAGGCCTCGACCGGCATCGACGTCTACTCGATCCGCCAGCCACTTGGAGTGGTCGTCGGCATCACGCCCTTCAACTTCCCCGCGATGGTACCGATGTGGATGCTCGCGAACGCGATCGCGTGCGGCAACACGTTCGTCCTCAAACCCTCGGAGAAGGATCCCTCCACCGCGATGCTGATCGCAGAGCTGATGCACGACGCCGGGCTTCCCGACGGGGTCTTCAACGTCGTCAACGGCGATAAGGTGGCCGTCGACACCCTGCTCGCCCACCCAGCCGTCCAGGCGATCTCGTTCGTCGGCTCCACACCGGTCGCGAAGGCGATCCACGAGACGGCGACGCGCAACGGCAAGCGCGTGCAGGCGCTGGCCGGCGCGAAGAACCACATGGTCGTGCTGCCCGACGCGGACATCGACATGGCCGCGGACGCCGCCGTCTCGGCCGCCTACGGCTCTGCGGGCGAGCGCTGCATGGCCATCTCGGTCGTCGTGGCCGTCGGGTCCGTCGGCGATCGCCTCGTGGACGCGATCGCACGCCGCCTTCCGAGCATTCGAATCGGCGACGGGCTGGACCCCGCATCCGAGATGGGTCCCCTCGTCACCCGGGAGCACCGCGACCGCGTCGCGTCCTACGTGGACTCCAGTGCCGCGCAGGGAGCCACGGTCGTCGCCGACGGACGGAGGGACCCCGCCTACGACAAGCCCGGCTTCTTCCTGGGCGTCTCCCTGCTCGACCACGTCACCCCCGAAATGGCCTGCTACCGCGACGAGATCTTCGGGCCCGTGCTGTCGGTGGTCCGGGTCGACACCTACGAAGAGGCCGTCCGCCTGATCCAGGAGAACCCATGGGGCAACGGCGCCGCGATCTTCACCCGCGACGGCGGTGCCGCCCGCCGCTTCCAGTTCGAAGTGGACGCGGGGATGATCGGGATCAACGTACCCATCCCGGTACCGGTCGGCTACTACTCCTTCGGTGGCTGGAAAAACTCCCTCTTCGGCGACACGCACATGTACGGTCCGGAGGGCGTCCACTTCTACACCCGCGCGAAGGTGGTCACGAGCCGCTGGCCGGATCCTGCGACAAGCTCCATCGATCTGGGGTTCCCGAGCACGCGATAGCGCGTCCATCGGGCAGTGTTCCCGGCTGCGAAACTCCCGGAACCGAGCGACGGATACGAGAATGCAGGCGGAGGCGTCCAGGACGCTTCCGCCTTTTGCATTGACTCTGTTCACAAATGTTGTGGGATTCGGCGGTAGGCGCGCGATGTCGGTGTGCGTGAGGTCTGCGTTGGAACGCAGCACCTGCTTGCCGTCATAGCGTGCGCTGCGCCAGATCTCGGCTTCGTCCAGCGTGATCACCTAGCCCTGTACGCGGATGAAGCTGCAGCACGATGTGTGGCTCAGGAGGCTGGAGCCTGAAGGGTTCTTACGCAGTTGGGAGCACAGCCTGGCGAGAACCTCCTTCGCCGCTCGCGGTCGTGCGTGAAGTTATTGCCGTCCCTCGCGATTTGGTTGGCTTCAGCACCTAACCAGTTCGCAGCCAGGGTGGGGATCTCCTTGCTTTTGCTGGCCCGATTGCGCCATGCGCCACACTTGTTCACCGGGATCTACATACGAACCTTCCCGCGGACAACAGAACCCTAATTGGGCCGTAACCTGCCTGTTCCGTTGCGCCTGATAGGGTAGTGGCCGAATCCGGAGTGTTTGCGGGCCGCACCAAGCGGCGCTGGATCGCGGCACTCGCACACGCAAGGAGGCATACTCGCATGGCCTTTCAGCTACTGGACCAGGATCGGCTCCGCGGATTCCATAACCGCCTTACGCTTCTGTCCGCGGCCGGAATGTTCCTGGACGGGTTTGATCTGACCGTGATCGCCGTGGCGCTCCCTCTGCTCGTCAAACAGTGGCAGATCAGTGCCGGACTCACTGGGCTGGTGGGTGCATCCGCGGTCATCGGAATGCTTGTCGGGTCACTGCTGTTGGGGCACTTGACAGATCGCATCGGCCGCCGCGCCATGTACCTCGTGGATCTTCTCTTCTTTGTGGTGTTTGCCGCCTTGACGGCCCTCTCGCAGAATGTATGGGAGCTCTTGCTCTTCCGGTTTCTCTTGGGCGTCGGCATCGGGGCGGACTACCCCATCTCGTCTACCTTGTTGGCCGAGTTCAGCCCCACCCGTCGCCGCGGCCGCATGGTGACTGCGCTGGGAGCCATGTGGTTTGTCGGAGCCGCCGCCGCCTACGTGGTGGGGCTTTTGATGCTGCCCCTCGGCGCGGTGGCCTGGCGATGGATGATGATGGTGGGGGCCGGCTTGGCGCTGATCGCCATCCTCTTCCGCGCCTCCATTCCCGAGTCGCCCCGGTGGCTTGCATCCCGCGGCCGCGAGGCAGAGGCCCAAGACGTATTGCAAAAGGTCACAGGAGAGCGTCCGCGCAATGTGTCTGGCGTTGCGCCACGGCGCTGGGCCGATCTCTTCTCGCCAAACCTCATCCGCCGCACCATCTTCGTGGCCACGTTCTGGTTCTGCTACGATGTCGCGTTTTATGGCATCTCCATCTACACACCCACCGTGCTGAAGACCTTCACCAGCGGCTCCCAGGTCCTCGCGGATGTCGGTGCGGCTGCCATCAGCATTCTGGGCGTGCTGGGCGCCGCGATCGGTCTCGGGCTCGTGGACCGCTGGGGTCGTCGGCCGCTGATGCTTTGGGCCTTCGGCGGGCTCACCCTGGTGCTCGCGATACTCGCCTCGGTCCCGACCCCGGCACTCGGTTTGCTGGTCGCACTGTTCGGTTTGGCCGAACTCTTTGCCAACATGGGTCCCGGCGTGCTGGATTTTGTGTACCCCACGGAACTATTTCCAGCCGGTGTGCGGGCCGGCGCGACCGGATTGTTCACCGCGGTGAGCCGCGTCGGGGCCATTCTGGGCATCGTGGTGTTCCCGGGCCTGGTCAAGGCCTGGGGCCTAGGCAACGCCCTGTGGCTCTTCGCCGCAGCGTCTCTCCTAGGACTTGTCGTCTCCGCGATCCTGGCGCCGGAGACCAGAGGCCGCTCGCTGGAAGAGATCTCGGAGGGGAGTGGGCGGAGTGCCGGCATGGATGAGCCTGTGGTCGCTCGGCTCTGATCTGTCTCCGGCAGACTTTCGCGCTATTCATGCACTGGGCTTCGAGGGAGTCGAGGTTTGGGCGGAGCACGGGGGATCGGACAAGCACCTGCAGTGGGCAGTGGAGGCCGGCCTTGCGGTCGGCCTCCACCTCCCGTTCCACGACCTGAATCTGGCCACCCCGGACCCGGTGGTCGCCGATCATGTCATGCACGTGCAGCTGGGCTGGCTGGCGCGACTCGCGGCCGTAGGTGGACGGCATGCCGTGCTGCATGGCGGGTACGCGTGGGCAGCGGAAGATCGCCGGGGCGCCGTGGAGCGCGCGACCGAGCGGCTGAGGGAATTGGGGCAGCTCGCGAACCGCCAAGGGGTGCGGCTGTTGCTTGAAAACCTTTGCCCTGACAAGCTGGGCTATACGCACTGGGTCGCCTCGACGATGGACGAGTGGTTAGATCTTCTTAAGGCGACCGGTGCTTCGGCATGCCTCGACATCGGCCACCTGGCGGTAATGGGGACGGAATTATCCTTGGCGCTCAAACAACTCGGGTCGCGCCTCCAATCGATCCACTACGCGGACAATCGTCGAGAGGCCGACGAGCATCTCTGGCCGGGCGACGGTTCTGGCATTACTCGTGGCGTTTGGGATACTGTCGACCGCATGGGATACGAAGGACCGGTCATCTATGAGATCAATCCCTACATCTATTTGCGGGAAGATCTGCTTGGCCGCATCAAACAGGGACTCAAGCAGTAGAGGCGGTCGTGGCTCACGTCCGGAAACTGGCGGCAGAGCTCGGAAACCGTGCTCTTGCCGAAGCTCGTGCCGTACAGCTCCTCCGTGTCCGCCGCACCTTGCGGGTGGAGACGCCGTTCACCGCCGTGCGGTCTCTGAGGTCAAGGTCCATGACACGCATGTTGCAAGCCTCCGCCGCCCGCTCGCCCGTGTCGTACAGGAGGAGCAGCAACGTGAGATCGCGCATGTCCCGGAAGCCCGTACTGCGCCTGGGGAACAGCAACCGCTCCATCTGGGCTTCGAAGTAGACGGCGATAAGCGCCTTTGACTCGCGCACAAGCCGCACGCGCCGCATCGGTGAGGACTGGAGGGTCTCCTCGCGCACGAAGTAGTTGAGCATCGCCTTCAGCGAGCGCAGGCAGGCGTTGACACTGCGGGGCCTTTAGACTCGGCTACTGCTCGTGCGGCGAACGCGCGGATCTGCGCCGCCACGATCTCGTGGGTCTTTTTCGCCCCCTGTTCTTCGAGGAAGGAGAGAATCTTTTCGAGCCGCTCGCGGTACCAGGGGATCGTCGCGGGATCAACTTGACTTAGCCAACACGATTAGCTAACGCGGGATCGGGGGGACTTCTATGGCGAAGATCTTCAACATGCACGAGGCCAAGACGCAGCTATCCAGGTTGGTACAACTCGTTTTGGCGGGCGAAGAAGTCCTGATCGGACGGGCGGGCGAGCCGGTGGTGAAGCTCGTACCTTGTGTACCGGTGGGCGCTCGCCACCCAGGCAGCGCTCGAGGCCGCATCGTGATCCACCCATCCTTTGACGAACCTCTTCCCGACGACGTCATGGCGGAATGGGCGAAGCCACTGGAATGAAGCTGCTGCTAGACACTCATGCCTTTCTCTGGTGGATAACGGATGACCCGCGGCTATCCGATGCCGCTCACAAGGCCCTCAGCGACAGTGCAACGAGATCTTCTTCAGTGCTGTAAGCGCTTGGCAGCTCGCTATCAAGGCTGGTCTCGGCAAGCTAACGTTGAACGAGGACCTCTTTGCGTTCGTGCGCGACAACAGCTTGAGAACCGATTCACCCCTTTGCCGCTGTCACTCGAACATGCCCTACGCGTTCGAGATCTGCCGGGGCATCATCAGGACCCCTTTGACCGCGCCCTCGTAGCCCAAGTGCAAGCGGAGGGCATGCGCCTCGTAAGCCCCGACTCTATCATCGGCAAGTATCAAGTTGATGTGTTGTGGTGACGGGGTCAATGCACTACGACCGCGGCGCAGGGCCGTGATTCTACTGTTCTCCGGAGCTCGGTAGCGAAAACGAAAGAGGAGATCGACATGAACTCGAAGGGCGGCAACCACACGGACCTTCAGCGGGTGCGCGAGGCCTTCGACGCCTGGGCAGACCACTATGACGCCGATGTGGCCAAGGGCGGAGGAGTGGTCGAGGGGTATGACCATTCTCGCCTCCTCGCAAGCCGGCTTGTGTCGGTCTACGCGGGCATGCACGTAGCGGATATCGGTATCGGGACTGGTGCATTCGCGGAGATCTTCGCTCAACAGAGCGCTCAAATTACCGGGGTGGACCTCTCCCCGCGGATGCTCGAAATCTGTGCTGCGCGTCATCCGGAATGGCAGCTGGCCGTCGGAGACTTCCTACACATCCCCGCCAGCTCGGCGAGCCAAGGCCTTGTCATCTCCAGTTTTGCGTTCCACGAGCTTGCGGTTGCCGACCGTGCCGGCGCTATCAACGAGTGCATGCGCGTGCTGGAGCCCGGAGGCAAGTTCCTCCTCGTAGACATTATGTTTGAAGACCTTTCGCGCTTGCGGGCGGCTCGTCAGCGGCTGCGCGACAGCTGGGACGAAGAGAACTACTCGCTCTTTTCCGAGCTCTCCGAATTGGCAGGACAGCTATCGCTCGATATCCGGCTTGAGGTGCTCTCGGATCTGCATGGTGCTGCGTTACTGAGCTGCAGGTAGCATCAATACGTACAGGCTAGATGAGGACATCACGGTGCTGCAAGGAACCAGATCTACCTCGCGATAGTACCCGCTGCTTGAAATCAGGAGGTCAAGCCCGAATCAGCGTGTCTTCGCAGCAAAAGCGGGGGCGCAGACCCCAACTCCTGGGATGCCTGCACCCGAAACGCGCTCTACGAATGGATTGGTGCGCGCGGTAGGGCTCGAACCTACGACCCGCTGATTAAGAGTCACGTACCAACCAGCGGCTGGTAAATCCCTTTGTGATGCGGGTTTCCGGACCTGTATCACGTGGTCTCGCTAAAAGATCAGCGTTTGCAACTGAACCGGTTTTGACCTCCTGATTTTCGGGCATGAGTAACGTGCCCATGTTTATGCGCTCGCATGTTGTGGCCTCAAATATAATGAGCGACACCGACCGGCAGGGCCGGTACTCAACACGCATAGGGCCCCGGCTCTGCCATCTGAAGGCAACCGCCGGGTCCGGCGTACCCTCGATCTGGCTGCACTCGCCGTACGGCAGGGGTTCGGCGCGGGCGTCCGCGCGCGGTACCGGCGGTATAGGCAGAGCGGGCTAACCCGACGATGGTGAAGGATTCTTCGATACAGACGAGTCGGCCGTCAGCTGCGAGCGTAATCTAGGAGGGCGCTCTACACCGTACCGTGAGTTCGACGCAGGTTCTTAGTGCAGAGGGTAGCAGACCTATATGACGCACCAGCCCGGGCTCTATGGCCCGAACTGGTGTGCGCATCATGCCTGGTCCTCTAGCTATACCTCCGCACTGCGTCGGTCAGGCTCGGCAATCCCCTAAGGCGTAACGCGGCCAGCACCGTAGTACAGCCGCGTCCACTTCGCGCTGTCCAGGTTGTCGATCTCCACGCCCACCTGCGGGTTGTCGGCCGCGACGAAGGCGTGCTGGATGCCGTTGTAGTTGCCGATGTAGATGCCCACGTGGGACGGGCCCAGCTTGTAGGTCTGGAAGAAGACCAGGTCTCCCGGCTGAAGGTCAGCCTTGGTTATCCGCGTCGTCGCCCGGTACTGTTGCCCGGAGAGACGTGGTAGCTGCACCCCGAGGTGGGCAAAGACCCACTGCACGAGGCCGGAGCAGTCGAATCCGGCGGGCGAGGTACCACCCCACACGTAAGGCCTGCCCACTTCCGCTTCAGCGAGCTTGACAGCGGAGGCGCCGACGGACGCTGCGCTCGAGGAGACGGACGCACCACTGCTAGCCGACGCGGTTTGCGTCGTGGCGGCTGCTCCGGTCGTGGTCGTAGCGGGCTGGCTGGTAGTGGCCTGTCCGGTCTCGTAGCCTGCGCAGGCAGCTGTTCCTGCTGCTGAAGGGTTCGTGGCTTTCCCGAGGACGGTGACCTGCACACTCTGAATGCCAAAGTCACTGACCTGCGATTCGGAGGCGTTGATGAAGATATCCACGTGCTTGCCTTTGATGGCACCGCCCTCGTCGTCTGCTTCACCGATGAACCCACCGGCTGGCAAGTAGGGAGAGTGGTAACCCGTGATGCGCAAACAGGACTTCAGCGGTATCACGCTAGGGTCGACAGCGATATCCCCCGTGGTGAGTGGCCGCCCGTAGAAGTCCACGGCCCCGTAGGGGTAGTTGTCTTGGGCCGTCGGTGCGTAGGCGGTAGCCTCCATCGTCACGGCCTGACCCGTGTTGGTGGCCGCAACTGCCGGTGCTGTAAAGGCGAAGCTGGCGCTCATCGCCAGACCTCCGACAATGGGTGCCCAAGGAAACCTGGGTCTCATCAGGTACTTTCCCCCTCCGACTATGCTTCCGAGGTTAGCTGACGGGTTCGGGCCCGAGGGCAAGCCCTATCGGATATACCGAATTCACCCCATGGTTGGATCCCCCGGTCGCGGCATTGCCACGATTCAGCATGGTTGGAGTCTAGGTGCCGGTCCGTGCAATGTCAGGCCGCTGGATTGCTCATTACCGCCTTTGATTGTGAAATACTCGGCCGTTTTCTCTGACATTGTACAATTTTTATAGATTTGTTACATGAAACCATGAAATGGCTTGCGTGTTGTCGATATTGCAACTCCATCTATCCCCGTTTGCTCCAGCATACACCTTTGTCATGCAACACTGCGTTTGACAAAATTCTCGCTGACACATGTATTACGCCGGATTGGTCATGTCCCGCAACGTGTACGCTGTGAGTCGGTGAGTAGCGATTAGTCGGCCTCGAGTTTGAACAAAAACCCAGTGCCTACCAGGCAATGCGGACAGTTGCTAGTAACACGAAGGGCGTGCAAACGCACGCCCAGAGCCGATGCGGGTACAGATCGCTTCACGACTGCGCCGTGGCAGCGCCTTCGCATCACCAACCTTGAGCAAACCAGATTGCCGACCTCTGCAACTGGGCTTCGAGCCCGCCGCAGCTGCCTGAGGCAAAGGAAGACCCCGAAAACAAGAGGCCCGTTGCGTGCGAGGTTACGGTTCGTAGCGGCGGACTTTACGCCAAGCCAAGTACTGGTACAGGCGATCGTCTAAAAGTCATGAAGCCCGCTCCTAGAGCGGGCTTCCCTTCTTCAGATTTGGTGCGCGCGGTAGGGCTCGAGCCTACGACCCGCTGATTTAGAGTCACGGGCCGACCAGTAGTTGGCAACTCCCCTTTGTGGTGTGGGTCCCCGGGGGGTTGCTCCACGTGACCTTGGCGGAAGATCAGCGTCTGTTATTGACGCGGTTTTGACCTCCTGACACACATTCCGCATGTCTCGAACAGTGCGTA
>JAJYTV010000005.1 GCA_021792885.1 Bacillota bacterium | reverse complement strand
CGCTCCCTTCGGCGCGCGCCTCCTCGCCCAGGTGGAAGCGGGCGTGCTGCGCCTCGCACATCGCGGGTCGAACTGGCTTTCCCTCACCCACCTCTTCGACATGGCCAAAGCGATGCGGCTTTGCCTTGAGCAGCAGCCATCAGGGCGCATCTACAACGTGTGCGACGACTTCCCCCGCCCGGAGCGCGACCTCCTCGCGGCGCTCGCGGCCGGGACGGGCGCGCGGCTCGAACTCGGCTTCGTCCCCTACTACCCTGACGCCGTCGTCGGGCTTCTCTCGCTGCGCGCAAGAGAGCAGGACTCCCGGCACGAAGATGCGCCGGGAGTCCTAAAACGAGAGTCCTAGTCGAGCGAGTAGGACGCGAACGGCGGGCCGTCGCGGAACGGGGTGCTCTCCGCGTCGAGCGCGGCGAACACGGCGTCCTCCGCGGAGACGTCGAGCGCGGCGAGGTTCAGCTCCACCTGCTCAGGGCTCGTCGCGCCGACGACGACGCTCGCGACGGCCGGCCGCCGCATCAGCCAGGCGATGCTGAGCGCCGCGGGAGAGGCCCCCGCTTCCCGGGCGATCTCCGACAGGGCGCGGGCGAGGGCCAGGCGGTCCGGGTCGAGGCGGCGCACGAAGGACGGGTCCTTCTGCGCGCGCGATCCTTGCGGCACCGCGCCCTCGCCGTACTTGCCGGTCAGGATGCCGCCCGCGAGCGGATAGTAGGGCAGAAGGCTCACGCCCTCGTGCACGCAGAGCGGCTGCATCTCGCGCTCGACCGTGCGGTCGACGAGGGAGTAGGAGACCTGGATCGATGCGAAGCGCGGAAGGCCGCGCAGGCGGCTCTCTCCGAGCGCGAGCGCCAGCTGCCAGGCGGCGTAGTTCGAGGTGCCGACGTAGCGCACCTTGCCCTGGCGCATGAGGTCCTCGAGTGTGCGCAGCGTCTCTTCGACGGGCGTCCAGGGGTCGTAGATGTGGACCTGGAAGAGGTCGATGTAGTCGGTGCGCAGCCGGCGCAGGCCATCCTCCACTGCGCGCAGGAGGTGCTGGCGGCTGCCGCCGCGCCGGTTCGGGCCCCCGGCGACCGGGAAGCCGGCCTTCGTGGCCAGCACGGCCTCCTGCCTGCGTCCCGAAAGCGCCTCGCCGATGATCTCCTCGGAGCGTCCGCCGCTGTAGATGTCGGCGGTGTCGATCAGGTTGATGCCGAGGTCGAGCGCCTGGTGCACGACGGCGAGCGACGTCTCCTTGTCCGCCCGCGACCCGAGGGAGTTCGTCCCCAGGCTGACGGCAGACACCTCAAGGCCGGTCCGGCCCAGTCTGCGGTATTCCATCAGGGCCTCCTCAGCGCATGCGGCCGGTGCCCGGGATCCGGGTCCAGACCCAGACGATGCCCACGCCGATGAGCAGGGCGAGGACGATCTGGGCGAGCAGCTGGCCGATGTTGAAGTTCAAGAGAACAAGGTTCAGGACGAGGGTCATCACAATGGTGCCCGTGAGCCATTGCATCGGGTAGGCGCCGTAGCTGCGCAGCCTGCTCCACATGTAGAGGGCGCCCACCATCCCCCAGAGCGCCGGCCCGAGTCCGATGGGCGCCACGCCGATCTGCATCTCGACGAGGTCTCCCAGAAGGCCGCTGCCCAGGAACACGATGATGTACAGCGCGAGTGGCACGGAGCGCTCCAGCTGCCCGCCGACCATGTACAGGAAGAAGAGGGCGAACAGGAGGCTCAGCAGGCTCGGATTGACGAAGAGCAGCAGCACGAGTTCCAGCGGACCGCTGAAGGACAGGATGCCCCCGATCCCCAGCATGGCCACAATCGAAAAGATCAGCGTGAGGGCCATCAGGACGATCGTCGCGGGCGACGCGCTCCAGTAACCCCAGGCGCTCGAGCGCGCACGGCGGGCCTGGTTCTGGCGGCGCTGCTGCTGCCAGTAGCGGCGCGCCTCCTCCCGCTCCTTGCGCTCCCTGTGCTCGCGCAGCTGCACGACCCGCGCATCCTCACGCACCGATCCGATGGGAAACGGTGTTCCGCACCCCTGACAGACGCGCTCGTCGTCCGGAGCCGATGCACCGCAGGTCTGACAGGTCTTCATGCGTCGCCTCCCAGGGGGAACCGCGCAGCGGCGCGGTCCTTCTGGGTATATATCCTTCGGTCTTGCGCGCCGATTCCCTCCGCGCAGTGTGCGCGCCTTCGCGCCTACTCGGTCCGGCGCGTCACCGCGCCCCCATCGTGACGCAGTACGAGCCTCTGCCCTGCCGCGGCCGTCTCGAGCTGCACAGGTGCACCCCACATCGCCTGGATCTCCCCGAGAACGGCTTCCGCCTCCGGCAGGTCGAGGTCGCGGCCATCGTGCAGATGGCGCAGCCGCAGCGTCAGGCCCGCATCCGCCTGCTCCACCTCGACTTGCGGGCGCGACCCGCCGCCCACCGCGAGCAGCAGCGCGTCCCGCGCTTCCTCGACCGTCGCGGCGCGCCCGCCTGCCTCGCCGCGGCGCAGGAAGAGCTCCAGGCGATCCACCACCTGCTGCGTGAGGTGGTTGCGCAGGAAGGCGGCATCATCCTCGTAGCGGCGCACCGCGAAGAGCGCCTCGAGGGCCTCCCGCGGAGCATCTCCGCCGGGCCCTGCCCCATAGTCCGCAGCGATCTCCTCGAGCATCGCGAGCCCGAGCGCGTACGGGTTGAAGCGGCCCGGTGCGAGCGCGACGATCTGGCTGTGCAGCGTTGCGAACTCGACGTACTCGCCTGGCGCGAGGTCGAGAGCGCGCATGATGCGCAGATGCCAGAAAGTCGCCCAGCCCTCATTGAGGATCTTTGTGCGCTGCTGCGCGCGGAAGTAGATCCCCTCCTCGCGCACGATCTCCAGGCAATTGCGCTGCCAGCCCTGCAGGGCCGCACCGCCGCGCGCCACGGCGCCCAGCACGTCCTCCGGTCCGAAGGGCGCGCAATACTGCTCAAGGAGCAGTGCGCGGTCGAGCGTCTCCTCGAGGGGGCGCTCTCCGTAGCGCGCGCCGTACTCCTGCAGCCGGCGCCGGTGCAGCGGCAGGCGCCGCGCGGCCCCCTCGGCGAGTCCCTGCATCCAGAGGTTTTGGCGGAAGAAGTCGGCGTGGCCCGCGACGTGCGCCATCACGGTGACGTCCTCGATCGCGCCGTTGCCCTCGAGCACGTAGGCCTGCGGCGGCTCTGTGTTCACGATCACCTCGTAGAAGCGCTGCAGTCCGAGGTTCGCCTGCATCCTCGTGCGGTGGTAGGTCTTGCCGCGGCTCCAGTGCCCGTAGCGCCCGAGGAAGCCGTAGGTCGCGAGCTCCTGCATCGTGATCTGGGGAATGCGAAAGAACTGGATTCCCGCCCCATCGAGCCCGAACTCCTGGGCGAGCCGCTGGGCGCGCCGCCCGAGTTCATCCCTGCGCATCGCCGAAGAGCGCGTCGAGCGCGTCGAGCACGCCTTGCCGGTCCGCAACGCGCAGCGTGCGGAAGTGCGGCGCCTCCACTTCGGAGAGCGCCGTCCCGAGCCCGGAGGCGCGGCCGTGCGGCCGCACCTCGACGTAGGCGAAGAGCTCGCTCGTCTCCAGGATCTCGCGTACGAGATCCCGCGAGACGCGGTTGTCGCTGTCGCCCCAGTTGTCACCGTCGGTAAAGTGCAGCACCAGCACCTGCCTCCCCGTGCTCTTCGCGGTGCGCGCCAGATCGAGCGCGACCCGGTAGGCGGACGAGACCTTGGTGCCGCCCGACTCGACGCGCCGGAAGAACTCCTCCTCTTCGACGCGGCGGGCCTCCGTGTGGTGCACGACGTACGCGATCTCGAGCGGCCCGTAGTCGGCGCGCACGAAGTCGACGAGCCAGTGGAAGAAGCTGCGGCAGAGGAGCTTCTTCTCGTCGCCCATGCTGCCGGAGACGTCGCGCAGGGCGACGATCAGGCAGTCCGGAGCGGGCGCCTCGTCCGGCGCGGAGCTGCGGAAGCGCAGGTCTTCCTCGCGCAGACGCACCGGCAGGCCCTGCATCCGGGCGCGCCGTGTGGCGGCGATCATGCTCTGGCGCCGGTGCAGGTTCGGCCAGGAGCCGACCGGCCGCAGGCGGTCGACGTCCGCGGGGCGGCTGCCGAAGAGCGGAGACCCCTCGAGTTCCGGCAGGCGCCAGCGCCGGTGCAGTTCCTCCGACACGCGGTCGTGCAGCCACTCGAGTTCCTCTTCGCCGGGCTGGTCGCCAGCCGCCCCGTCGGCGCCGCTCCCGCCCGCGTTGCCGTCGGGGCGGTGCATGAGCTCTAGTTCGACCTCGTCCTGCGCGAAGCGCAGCCGGCGCTCGCGCAGGACGGGATAGGAGAGGCGGAGGCCGCGTTCGCCTCCGCCGATCAGCGCTTCCTCAACGACGAGTTCCTTCAGATGGCTGGCGAGCGCCTGGCGCAGGAGCTCTTGGTGGCGAGCCCTATCTCGCTCCGCGCCGCGCTCGAGGTCAAGTCCCCAAGGGTCCACGCCGCAGCGCCTCCTCAGACGAAGAAGGTCTGCTGCCAGCCTATGCTCCTGGATGGACCAAGGTCACTCGTTGCGCGGCAGGCGCACGGCGTCCTGGAGGCGCGTGCGTCCGAAGTACCCGCCCGCCATCAGGAGGTCGCCGGACACCGCACGGCTGCGCTCTGCAAGCGTCACAGGATCCATGAGGTGAACGTACTGCAGGCGGAACCCCGGAATGCGGGTGAGCGCCGCAGACGTGCGGCCCAGAAGGCGCGTCGCCTCGGACTCCCCGTGGCGTGTGAAGAGGTCCTGCGCGTCCTGTAGCGCCTGGAAGATCAGCGCGGCGCTGCGCCGCTCCTCGGGACGCAGGCGCGCGTTCATCGAGCCGAGCGCGAGGCCGTCCTCGGCGCGCAGCGTCGGAGCGATCAGCACCTGCGTGGGGAGCGCGAGATCGCCGAGGGCGATGCGCGTCGCCGCAGCCTTGTACCAGTCCTGCTCGCCGTAGTAGAGCGCCTGCGCGCGAGAAAGCCCGATCAGCCGCACGACGCTCGTCAGCTGGGCGCGCAGCACCTCGGGTCCCACGACGCCGTAGAGGGCCTTCTCCAGTTCCGGCATACGCAGTTCGGTGCCGAAGCCCGGCGGGTAGACCTCCGTCTCCTTCGGGAGCCAGAGCACGTCGACGCCCTCCGCCAGCGCGAACTCCAGGTCGTGCTGGCTGTCGCGCGGATAGAGGGCGTACTCCTCGCCGGGACCGAACTGGCGGTGGCTGAGGAAGATGCAGAGGACCGCGAGGAGGCCGTCTTGCTGGGCTGCGCGCACGAGCGCGGCGTGCCCCCCGTGGAGGTAGCCGCGGGTGATGATCAGGCCGACAGGCCTTTGCTCGGCCGTGACGGCGGCGTGCAGTTCGTCGAGCGTTCTCGCAATCTGCGTAGGCGCTCACCTCCTGTCGCCATCCTGTCGAACGACGTTGGGTAATGTTGCATTACAACGTCGGGGGCAAGCTTTCCTGCGCTGCCGTCGGACGCACCCGCAGTGCGATCTCGTCGAGCCTGCGGTCGATCTCCGAGCGGTCGCGGGTCAAGAAGAGCTCGAAGAGCTGGGCCTCAAGTGGCCGCTCGTGCTCCAGGTGGCGGATGATCACGTCGAGATCGCCGATCACGCGCTGGAACATGTCGATCTTCTCGTGCAAGAGGCGCAGCACGTGCTCCTCGACCGTGTCCCGCGCACAGAGGTTCAGGATCCGCACCTCGCGCGTCTGGCCGAGCCGGTGGGCACGGCCGATCCGCTGCTCGACCCGCATCGGGTTCCATGGGAGGTCGTAGTTCACGACGACCGACGCCATCTGGAGGTTGAGCCCCTGCCCACCGGTCTCGGTCGCCACGAGGGCGCCGCCATGGGCGCCGAACGACTCGATCTGCGCCTGCCGCTCGCGCCGGTTCTGCCCGCCGTGCAGATACTGCACGCGCAGCCCGGCGCGCGTCAGCTTGCGTCCGAGGTACTCCTGCGTCGCGCGGTACTCGGTGAAGACGAGCGCGGGCTCCTTCATGCCGCACAGAAGCGCCGCCGCCGCTTCCGCCTTCTGGTTCGAGTCGATCGCCTCTGCGCGGCGTAGGAGATCCGATGCCGCGTCGCCGAACCAGGAATCCCCCATGCGGCGCAAGGTCTCTGCGAGGGCGAAGCTCGAGGAGCACAGTTCGCGCTGGATCAGCACGAGCGGCAAGATCGTGTCCTGCGTCGTGCGGCGGGCGCGGTAGGCGCGGATCAAGGCGTCGGTCGCGGCGTCGTAGAGCGCACGCTCCGCGGGGCTCAGTTCCACGAGCAGAAGCTCCGCCCTGCGCGGCGGCAGGACGATGCGCGCCTCGTGCCGGGTGCGCCGCACCATCACCGACGAAAGCTCCTGGCGCAGTTCGTCGACGTTGCGCGGCCGCCGCGGCGCGAGCAGGAAGCGGCGGTAGAATTGCATGTAGCTGCCGAAGATGTCCGGCTTGACGAGGGAGACGAGGTTGTAGAGCTCCGCGAGTTCGTTCTGGATCGGTGTCGCGGTGATCAGCACCAGGTGCTTGCGCTGAAGGCCCGCGACGAAGCTGTGGTTCTGGCTGCGGCGGGACTTGAGGTGGTGGGCCTCGTCGACGACGACGAGGTCCCAGTCCACCGCCTGGTAGGCCCTGCGCTGGGGATCGCGCTTCGCCCAGTCGAGCGAAGCCAGCACGATGCCCTGCCGGGGCGGCGCGCTCGGCTGGATCTGCGCCCGGCGGGCAAACTTCTGCCGGAGCTCCTCCTGCCACTGCAGGAGGAGAGCTGCAGGGCAAAGGATCAGGGCGCGCGCCACGCGCCCGCGCGCCATGAGTTCCTCCAGCACGAGCCCCGCCTCGACGGTCTTGCCGAGGCCGACCTCATCCGCCAGCAGCGCGGAGCCTTCCAGGCGTCCGACGATCTCTTGGACGGCCTCGATCTGGTGCGGGTAGCGCACGACGCGTCCGCGTCGCCAGATCGGCTCGAGCCGTCTCCATGCCGCCAGTTCCAGCGCGGTGGCCTCAGTATCCGCGGCCACTTTGCTCCGCGTCGCTGCTCACCGCCGCGCGCTCACCGCGCGGCCGGATCCAGGTCCCGATCTGGTCGATCAGTTGCGGTGCCTCGTCGAGCACCCGATCGAGCACCGCGTTCTGGTCCACGGGCAAGAGGCGCACCTCGTTCTGGGCCAGCACGAGGAACCCGACCGGCTGCACGGAAACTCCGGCGCCCGACCCGCCTCCGAACGGTAGCGACTCCTCCTTGATGCCCTCGCTCTCGCGCTTCTGCGTCGCCCCCCCGTACTCGCCGCCGCCCGCGGCGAAGCCGAAGCTCACGCGGGAGACCGGAATGATCACGCCGCCGTTCTGGGTCTCGACCGCCTCGCCGATCACGGTGTTGACGTCGATCATGTCCTTGATGCTTTCCATCGCCGTCTTCATCAGGCCTTGGATGGGATGCTCCGACATGCTCCCTACCGCCTCCTCGGCTTAGAGGTGCGCCCGCGCGAGCGCGGCTATCCTGTAACGACTTGGCCCGCGCGGGCCGGGCCATCCTGGCAACCCAGCGCGATCCAGCGCGCGCGACGCGCAGCCGGCGTGCAGATCGTCCTTGAGGACGATCCGCCGCCTGTCCGATGGGACCATGCGGCGCCAACGTTTCCCGCCTAGGATCGAAGCGCAAAGATTCCATCACAATGCGGTCGGGAGGCACGATCATTGGGCATCCTTGCGCGGTACGCAGGCCTTCGCTCGCTTTGGCTCGGTCAGCTCCTCTCGCAGCTCGGCAACGCCGTCTTCCTGATCATGGGTCTTTGGGAGATCCAGCTGCACTCCCCGTTCCTGCTTGCGATCGCCGGTCTTGCCATGGCCCTGCCGCCGCTCCTTGCCGCGGCGGGAGGCGTCGTCGTCGACCGCTTCCATCCAGGGCGCCTCATGCTCTACACCGATCTCGTGCGCGGCCTCGCCGTCGCCCTCGGCCTCGCGGCGCTGCTCCTGCCGGGCGCCCTCATCCCAGCCGTGATCGCACTCCTCGCGGTCAACAGCCTCGGCGCCGCCCTCTTCGCCCCGGCGGAGACGACCCTCCTGCCCCGCCTCGTGCGGGCGGAAGACCTCACGGCGGCGAACGGCGTCTACAACACGACGGCGCAGATCTCTGGCGCCGTGGGCGCGGCGATCGGCGGCGCCGCGATCGCCGCGATCGGCGTTGGGTGGGTGTTCGGGTTCGATATGGTCTCCTTCTGGGTGTCGGGCCTCGCCATCGTCATCATGCTGCGCACGCTCGGCCCCTGGCGCGCCGAACGCGCGCAAGAGGCCGCGCAGGAGCCGCAGGAGGGCTTCGGGGCGAGCCTGCTCGAGGGCTTCCGCGCCGTGCGCAGGCTGCCCCTCATGCTCGACCTCATGCCGCTCATCCTCATCGTCAACTTCGCCTTCATGGCCGGCTTCACCATGCTGCCGTACTGGATCCACCGCACGCTCTCCGCGACTGCACTCGCCTATGGGATGATCGATGCGGCCTGGGCCGCCGGACTCGTGCTGGGAGGCCTTGCGGCCGGCTCCCTACGCCGCTGGCCGATCCGCGACGTGGCCTCTGCGATGTTCCTCCTGCAGGGCCTCCTCTTCGGCGCGTTTGCACTCTCGCACCTCGCCTGGCTCTCGGGTGTGCTGCTGCTCCTTGCCGGCATCGCAAACGGCATCGGCAACGCGATCATCTTCACCCTGCTGCAGCGCCTCGTGCCAGAGGAGGTGCGCGGCCGCGCGTTCGGCATGCTCTTCACGCTGCTCGGTCTCGCAAACCCGCTCGGCTCCCTCGCCGCCGGCGCCCTCCTGCACGTCCTGCCGCTCTCCTGGCCCTGGATCCTCGGTGCGGTGAGCATGTTCCCCATCGTGGTCGGCATCTGGCACTTGACACCGCGGGACCTCGGCTGGCAGGCTGACCCTCCGCAGGCCGCCGAGTAGCCGTAGTCGGATGGCGGCCACGCCGCCCTCCGCGCGAGAACGCTTCCCGTGCGACGTGCCTTTGCTATAATGCTAGTTAGGCTAGCGAGTGAAGGGGTGTCCGGGCGGGATGTCCGACGTGATGTGGGAGATGCTGGACCGGGACCTTGAGGAATTTCGCCGCAGGCTGCGGGTGCAGGTGCGCAGGGCCGTGCGCGAGGTGATCGGCGAGGGCGTCGGGAGCCCCGCCTTCCACATCATCGAGGCGCTGACGCGCCGCGGCCCGATGTCCCCCTCGGACCTCGCGTCCGCCCTGCAGGTGCGCACGAGCACGATGACCACCCACCTCGACCGCCTCGAAGATCTCGGCTGGGTGCGGCGGGAGGCGGCGGCGCCAGGGACGAACCGCGTGCGGGTGCTCGTCACCGAAGCGGGCCTCGGCGCGATCGAGCGCTACGTCGCGCTGCGCCGCGGCGTCCTGCACGACGTGCTCGCCCCGTTGCCGCCGGAGCAGGTGCGCTCGCTCGCCCAGGCGCTGCACGCCTGCGTGCAGGCGCAGCCCGACGACGCAGGGCTCGCGCCGGAGGCGCCCTGATGGGCTTCCACGGCCCGATGGGGCTCGGTGGCGGCCCGATGCGCGCCGTCTGGGAGCAGCGCCGCTCGCTCGGCTACATGGAAGGCAGCCGGCGGCCGAGCAAGGAGACGCTGCGGCGCCTCCTGGGGGTCCTGCGCCCGCACGCGCGGAGGCTCCTTGGCGCGCTGTCGCTCACGGTGCTGATCGTGCTCCTCGGCCTCGTGCCGCCGCTCCTCATGCGCGCCGTGATCGACCAGGCGATCGGCCGGCACGACCCGGGGCTTCTCATCTACCTCGCAGGCGGCCTCGTCATCTTCCCGGCGCTCGGCGCACTCGCCTCGGTCGGCCAGAACTACCTGAACGCCGTCGTCTCGCAGGGCGTGATCCACGACCTGCGCGCGGCCATGTACGAGCACGGGCAGCGCCTCGGCATCGATTTCTTCACCCATACGCCAGGCGGGGAGATCCACTCGCGCCTCGTGAACGACCTGAACGCCGTGCAGCAGGTGCTGCGCACGACGATGACGGGCCTCTTTGTGAACTCGCTGACGATCCTCCTGACGCTGACGACGATGTTCGTGCTGAACTGGCAGCTCGCGCTGATCAGCATGCTGATCCTGCCCGCCTTCGCCCTGCCGGTCGTCAGCTTCGGACGGCGCACCTACGACGCGATCACGCGCACGCAGGAAGCGCTCTCGCGCCTGACCGCCCACCTCGAGGAGACGCTCACCCTCTCCGGCATCGTCGTGGTCAAGAGCTTCGGCACGCGCCGGCGCGAGGCGGGGCGCTTCCGCGCCTTCAGCGAGGACGTGCGGCGCAGCCAGGTGCAGCAGAGCATGGTCGGCCAGTGGCTGACGCTCGTCGTGTCCGCGATGTCGGCCATCGGGCCGGCGCTGCTCTACGGCTACGGCGGCTACCTCGTCATCGCGGGCAAGGTGCAGCTCGGCACCGTCGTCGCGTTCTCCACCTACCTCGTGCAGCTCTACAACCCGGCATCGTCGCTCGCGGGGTCGAACACGACCCTCATGGGCGGCCTCGCGCTGTTCGACCGCATCTTCCAGTTCCTCGACCTGCCCATCGACGTGCCGGAGCCTGCCGAGCCCGCCGCGCTCGAGGCGTCGCCGGGCGTCACACCCCTCTCGCTCGAGTTCTCCCACGTGCGCTTCTCCTACCGCGCCGGCGAGGAGGTGCTGCACGGCATCTCCTTCACGGCCCGCGCGGGCGAGCTGACGGCGCTCGTCGGCCCGAGCGGCGCCGGCAAGAGCACGATCCTCTCGCTCGGCGCCCGCTTCTACGACCCCGGCACCGGCGAGATCCTGCTCGACGGCGCGCCGCTGCGCAGCCTCAGGGACGACTCCCTGCGCACCCTCCTGTCGGTCGTGACGCAAGAGCTTTTCCTCTTCCACACGACGCTCGAGGAGAACGTGCGCTACGGCAGGCCGGACGCCTCGGACGGCGACGTCCTGCAGGCGGTCGAGGCGGCGCAGCTCGGAGACCTCGTCGCCCAGCTGCCGGACGGGCTGCAGACGATCGTCGGCGAGCGCGGCTACCGGCTCTCGGGCGGGGAGAAGCAGCGCGTGGCGATCGCGCGGGCGATCTTGCGCAACGCGAGCGTGCTGCTGCTCGACGAGGCGACGAGCTCACTCGACAGCCACGCGGAGCGCCTGATCCAGGAGGCGCTGGGGCGCCTCTTCCGCGGCCGCACCGTGGTCGCGATCGCCCACCGCCTTTCGACGGTGCTGGCCGCGGACCAGATCCTCGTGGTCGACGGCGGCGCGATCGTGGAGCGGGGCCGCCATGCCGACCTCCTGGCACAGGGAGGCCTCTACGCGCGCCTGTTCCACGAGCAGTTCGATCCCGGGACCCAAAGCGGCCCAGCCTGACTGGAAGGATGACCGAAACGGCAGACAACTTGCGCTGGCTCTACGCCGGCCGCGCGCTGCGCAGCCTCTCCACCGCATTCCTCACCGTCGTCTTCCCGCTCTACCTCGCGCAATCGGGGTACAGCGCGTCCCGGATCGGACTCGTCCTCAGCCTTTCCGCCGCCCTCAACATCGGCCTCGTGGCCGCGGTCGGGCTCCTTGCCGACCGCTACGGCCGGCGCACTGTGCTGATCGGCCTCTCTAGCCTCTCCGCGGCTGCGGGCATCGCGCTCGCCCTCACGCCCGTGGCGCTGCCCGTGCTCGTGCTGACGAGCGGACTCGGGGGCGTCGGCCGCGGCGGCGGCGCGGGCAGCGGCGGCGGCTGGGGGCCCGTGCTTCCCGTCGAGCAGCCGCTCGTGGCGGGCTCGGCGCGGCAGGACAGCACGCGCGCGTTCGGACGGCTCTCCTTCATCGGCGTCATGGCAAGCGCTGTCGGGTCGCTCATCGCCGCCGTGCCCGCGTTCCTCGCGCCGCACGGCGTGCCGCTCGCCGCGGGCTACCGCCTGCTCTTCGCACTGAGCGGCGTGCTCTCGCTCGGCATCGTCGCCGTCTCCCTGCCGATCCGCGACCGGCGCCCAGAGCCGTCGACCGAGGCCCCGCCCGCCATCCCGCTGCGCAGGCTGCTCGGAAGGCTCGGTCTGACGAACGCGCTCAACGGGTTCGGCTTCGGCTTCCTCGGCCCGCTTCTCACCTACTGGTTCTACCGCCGCTACGGCATGGGCGCGGCGGAACTGGCCGTCCTCTACACGATCGTGAACCTCGTCACGGCCGTGCCCTACCTCGCCTCGAGCCTCCTGGTGCAGCGCCTCGGACAGGTGCGCACCGTCGTCGTGACGCGCATCGCCGGGGTCCTCGCGCTCGCCGCCATGCCGTTCATGCCGTCCGCAGCCTGGGCGGGCGCGATGTACGCGCTGCGCATGGGCCTCAATTCGCTCGGCATGCCGGCGCGCCAGTCGTTCAGCATGGATGCCGCGCAGGAGAGCTACCGCAGCCGCGTCGCGGCGTTCAGCTCCCTGCCCTCCCAGGCCACCTCGATGATCAGCCCCGCCATCGGCGGAGCGGTGATGGAGGAGTTTTTGAACTTCCCGATCTTCGGCGCGGCCTTCTTCATGCTGGCGAACGGCATCACGTACTACCTCGCCTTCGCCCATGACGACAAGCCGCCCGGCGCGGGCCGCACCGGTCCCAGGGAGGCGCTCGGCGGGTCCTCTGCGCACTGACTTCCCCGTCGCGGCTGGGCGGGACCGGGCGCAAGGCGTACGATGGGGGAAGCCGGCGGCGGCCTGGGCCGCCAAGGCGTAGGAGTTCGGGGGTGAACGGCAGTGCCGAGGATCTCTCCCTTGCCGATCGAGGAGGCGCCGGCCGAGGCGAGGCCCGCGTTCGAACGGTTCCTTGCCGAGCGCGGCAACGTGCCGAACATGTTCCGTACGCTCGCCCGACGGCCGGACATCATGACGACGCTCGCACAGCACCTGCACGCCGTCACCTACACGGGCAGCGTGCCGGTACGCATCAAGGAATCGCTCGCGGTCTACGTCTCCCTGCGCAACACCTGCCGCTACTGACTGGGCTCCCACACCGCCTTGTTAAGGCGGACCGGCGTAACGGAGGAGTACCTTGCGGAGCTGCTCTCGTTCCGCGCGTCAGATCTCTTCGACGCGCCGACGAAGGCGGCGCTGCAACTCGCGGAATACATGACCGACCACCCGGGGCGCGAACTGGCGGACTCCCTCTTCGAAACGCTGTGCAGGCAGTTCGACGAAGGCGAGATCCTCGAGCTCGCGGCGATGGTCGGCCTCTTCCACTACACGAACCGGTTCAACAACGCATTCGGCATCGAACCGACGGTCTAGGGCGCACGCCGTTCCGTTCACGCGAGGCCGTAGAGCTCGCGCAGCCTGCGCGCGTTCGCGCGGCTCACCGGCACCTCCTCGCGGCTTCCCTTGAGGCGCAGGGTGTAGGTGCCGTTGAAGAACGGGACGATCTCCGCCACGGCGTGCAGGTTGACGATGTAGCCGCGGTGGCAGCGGAAGAACACGCTCTGCGGCAGCGACTCCTGCAGCTCCGAGAGCGTCGAGCGCACGAGGAGCCGCCGCCCGTCCGCAACGAGGTAGACCTGATCCGCCTCCGCAACGAGGTAGCGGACGTCCTCGAGCGGCACCGGCAGTGCGCGGTCCCCCTGCATCCCGGTGAGGAACCGCGGCGGCGCCGCAGGAGGGACCGCGGGAGAGGCCGGCTGCTGCTCGCCGCGCAGGTGGCGAAGCCGCCCCAGTGTCTTTGCAAGGCGCTGCGGCGAGATCGGCTTCAGCAGGTAGTCGACGGCGCCGAGGGAGAACGCGGGCAGCGCGTGCACGTCGTGCGCCGTCACGAACACGACGTAGGGAGGCTGCAGGCGCCCCTGATGCAGGTGCTGCGCAAGCTCGAGGCCGCTCAGGGACGGCATCTGGATGTCGACGAAGAGCACGTCGTAGTCGACCGCGGCGATCAGCTCCAGCGCCTCGCGCGCGTTTGACGCCTCCCCGATCACCTGCACGCCTTCGTGGCGCTCGAGCTGGTACCGCAGCTCGGCGCGCGCCGGCGGCTCGTCGTCGATGATCAGGGCACGCAGCATCAGATCTCCTCCTGCAACTCGAAGGGCATGCGCACGACGACGAACGTCCCGCGGCCCGGACGGCTGCGCAGTCGGATCCGCCCGCGGCTGCCATAGAGCGCGTGCAGCCGCTCGTGGACGTTCGCGATGCCGAGCCCCATGCCGCTGCCCTCGCGCGGCAGGAACAGGCGGCGCTGGCGCGCGCGCGGGATCCCGACGCCGTCGTCGATCACCGCGACCTGCAGCTCCGGTCCGCGCCGGCGCACGGAGACGATCAGCTTGCCGTGCCCATCCTTCGGGGCGAGGCCATGGACGATCGCGTTCTCCACCAGCGGCTGCAGCGCGAGCACCGGGAGGAGCGCGTCCTCCACCGTCTCGTCGACCCGCAGGCGCACGGCGATGCGCTCGCCGAAGCGGGCCTGCTCGAGACGCAGGTACTGCTGCACGAACGCGATCTCCTCGGCAGCGCGGATCTTCTCGCCGCGGTAGCTGATCGTGTGGCGCAGAAAAGCCGCAAGTTCCGTCAGGAGCTCGCGCGCGAGGTCCGGGTCGAACCGGCTCGTCGCGATCACGGTATTCAGGGTGTTGAAGAGGAAGTGCGGGCGGATCTGCGCCTGCAGCGCCTCGAGGCGCGCCTGCGCCAAGAGCTCCTTCTGCCGCTCCACCTCGGAGAGTTCGGCCTGCAGCGAGAGGAGCTCCGAGATGCCGATCGCCAGCCGCGTCGCGTAGCCGGGCATCGGACCCGGCCGCTCCGCGTAGAGCTTGACGGTGCCGACGACCTCCCCCTGCACCTTGAGCGGCGCGATCACCGCCGCCTGGACGCCGCAGGGGCAGCCCGCGACCGGGCAGTGCAGATCCTCCTTGCGCTCGATCATGGCGACCTCACCGGTGCGCAGCACCTGGCGGGTCGCCTTCGTCTGCACGGGCTGGCCCGGACGCATATGGGGACACCCCGCCCCCTCGTAGGCGAGGATGCGCGCCGCATCCGTGATCGCGACGGCATCCACCTGCGCGACGCCGAGCAGGATGCGCGCGATGCGCTCCGCCATCTCGCGCGTCAGCCCGGCCCAGTGGCCGCGCGCGGCGCGGATCGCAAGCGCAATGTCGAGCGGCGTCACCATCTCGCCCATGGGTCCGCCCCTCCCGCTGCGTTTGCGTCTATTCTAGGGCCCCTCGGCCCCGGGCGGAAGCATCGTCATGTCACCAGCGCTTCGCGGTAGAGCGCGGCGATCTCCTCTGGGCTCGCAAGGCGCGGGTTGTGCTGCGGGCTGCCGCTCTGCAATGCGTCGTGGGCCATCTGCGGCCCGAGGCGAGCGAGCTGCTCGCCATCGATGCCGTACACGGCGGGCGCCGGCAGCGCGCAGGCGGCGCAGATCCGCGCGACCGCCCCCGCCGCCGGGCTAGCCTCCTCGCCGAGGGCGCGGGCGATCGCGGCGTAGCGCTCTTCGGCAGCGGGCTCGCTGAAGCGGACGACCGCCGGCAGCAAAAGGCCGTTCGCGACGCCGTGCGGCACGTCGAAGCAGGCGCCGAGCGGCCGGGCCATGCCATGGACGAGCGCAACCGACGCGTTCGAGAATGCCATCCCCGCCTCGAGCGCTCCGAGCATCAGCTCCTCGAGGTCCTCCGGTCCGGCTTCGCCGCGCGCGGCGCGCGGAAGGCGCGGCGCGAGGTGACGGATGGCCGAGAGCGCGAGATCGTCCGTGATCGGCTGGCGCATGTCCGAGACGAAGGCCTCGACCGCATGCGTCAGCGCGTCGACGCCGGCCGCCGCGGCCGCCGCGGGGGGAGCGCTGCGCAGGAGTTCCGGGTCGAGCAGCGCGGCCCTCGGCACGAGGTGCGGGCTGCCGATCAGCATCTTCACCTGCGCTCCCTGCTCGCCCGGCCGCGTCACGACCGTGAAGCGGGTCACCTCCGAACCGGTACCGGCCGTCGTCGGGATCGCAAGGATGGGCAGCGCGGCGGGCACCTTGTCGTGCCCTTCGAAGGCGGCGATCGGGGCAGAGGAGGCGATCTGCACGGCAATCGCCTTTGCCGCGTCGAGCGCGCTGCCACCGCCGAGGCCGACGATCAGGTCGGCCCCCATCGCACGCCCGAGCGCGGTGCCCTCGTCGATCGCCTGGACCCAAGGTTCCTTGTCGACACCGCTGAAGGCTTGCGCCACCAGGCCCGCGGCGCGCAGGAGGTCGACAGCGGCGCCGGTGCGCCCAAGCGCCGCCGTGTGCGGGCCGCTCACGACGAGGGCGCGCCGCCCGATCTGTGCCGCCTCCTCCCCGAGCGCCTGAAAGCACCCCGCTCCCAGGCGGAGGCGCGGCGGCAGGAGGAAGTTCCTCGCGGCCATCAGCGCATCTCCATGCCGGCGGAAAGGTTGATGGCCTGCCCCGTCATGCCGCGCGAGAGGTCGCTGACGAGGAAGAGCGCGAGGTCGGCGAACTCGCCTGCTTCCGGGATGCGGCGCAACGCGGCCATTCGCAGCATCTTGTCGCGGATCGCCTCGAGCGGGATGCCGCGCCGCAGAGAGCGCTCGCGCCACACCCGCTCGATGCGCTCGCCCGCGATCGGACCTGGACAGATCGCGTTCACGCGGATGCCATGGCGGCCCACCTCGTGCGCGAGACTTTGCGTCAAACCGATGAGGGCCCACTTCGCCGCGGCGTAGGGCGTGCGGTAGGGGTAAGCCCGCTTGCCGAAGATGGAAGAAACGCTGAGGATGTTGCCTCGCCCGCGCCGGATCATGCCGGGCAGCGCCGCCCGCGCGCAGAGGAAGGCGCTTGTGAGATCGACAGCCAGGGTCTCCTCCCATGCCTCGAGGCTGATCTCGTGCAGCGGGGCGGTCGGTCCGGAGACGCCGGCGTTGTTCACGAGGATGTCGACTTGGCCGAACTCCTCGATCGCCCGCGCGAAGAGTTCCTCGATCGCGTCCGCGCGCCCTACGTCGGTCGGCACCGCGAGCGCCTGGACACCCTGGGCGCGCAATCTCCCCGCCGCCATCTCGAGCGCGTCCGCGCTGCGCGCAGCGAGCACGAGGTGCGCGCCTTCCCTGGCGAATGCCGCCGCGGCGGCAAGCCCGAGACCGCCATTGCCACCCGTGATCACCGCAACCTGCCCGGCCAAGAGCCCCCGCGCGTCTCGGCTGAGCTCCTCCGTATCCCGCTGCGACAGGATCCGGGCCTCTAGGGCTTCCCTCTCCCCCATCGCCACGTCCGTTCCCCCCACACTCTCGGCGTCCGCTCACCCGTAGCCTAGAAGACGAAAGCCCGTCCGCCAACGGCGAGGCGGCAAACGGGCGGCGCCGGACGGTGGACGGAGGCATCTCGGCGGTGGACGGATCCACTGCTCGCCGTCGCCGGACATCCCCTTCTGCGACGGTTCACCGCCCCAGATCCTCCGTTTGCCGTCCTGGCGTTCCCTCCCACCGGACACCGTGGTATGGTGCGGGCAAGTGCGAGGAGGTGGGCGTCCTTGCCCGCAGGCGAAGTGCAGCGCGCGAGCAGTGGCCCGAAGCAGAACCGGCCGGCGAACCCCTATGCGGACCCCGCTGGGTTCGCCGCGGCGCGGCAGCTGGCCGCGGAGGATCCGGGCCGCTTCCACGGAGACATCGCGATCGAGGAACTGCACTTCTACGAGCCGCAGAGCGGTGCGTGGATCCGCCGCACCGAGGAGAGGCGGTTCCAGGCGATCCATCCCGACGGGCGGGTCGAGGACGCCGTGCTCGGCGAGGGGTACCGCCCCTGGCAGATCGCCTTTGACGACGCGCAGGCGCCCTACTACCGCTGGTTCGTCGGGGCGTACACGAACGCGTGCTTCAACGAGGTGGACCGCCACGTCGCGCTTGGCCACGGCGAGGAGACCGCCCTGCACTTCGAGGGCGACCGGTGGGACCCGACGGCCCAGGGCGGGCGCGGCGGCCCGCAGATCTCGCTCGCGGTGAGCCGCAGGCGCCTGCTCTTCGAGGTGGCGAAGGCGGCCCTGGTGCTGCAGGGGCTCGGGCTGCGCCAGGGAGACCGCATCGTCCTGAACCTGCCGAACATCCTCGCCCAGATCTACTACACGGAGGCGGCGAAGCGCCTCGGCGTGATCTACACGCCTGTCTTCGGGGGGCTCAGCGCGAAGACCGTCTCCGACCGCCTCGAGGACCTCGGCGCCCGGGTGATCGTGACCGCGGACGGCGGCTACCGCAACGCCCAGATCGTACCTTACAAGGAAGCATACACGGATCCCGCCCTGGACGGCTTCCGCCCGGTGCGCACGCTCTTGCGGCGCGCGCAGGAAGTGCTCTCGGACCTCCGGGAGGCGCAGCGCGCCCGCCTGCTCGCCGCGTTCTCGGAGGGGCTTTCGGGAGAGATCACCCTCGCCCCGGAGGACGCCATGCGCGCCTTCGGCCGCGCCCTCGACGAAGCGGGCGCGGACCTTCCCAGCGAGCAGCGCGCGGCACTGCGCCGGCGCGCTGCCGGCAGCTTCGCCACGCCGGACCGCCGCGTCGACGCGGTGCTCGTCGTGCGGCACACGCGCCAGGAGATCGCCTCCCGTCCCGAGCGCGACCTCTGGGCGCACGAGCGCGAGGCCGAGGCCCTCTCGCAGCTCCTTGCCGCCGCCCGCGGCGCGGGCTTCGACGTGCACGACGAGGCGCAGCTCTTCGCCCTCGCGGACAGCGCGTTCGCCCAGGCGATCTGGGCGTCGACGCGCCCCCTGCCGGTCGAGGCGAACTTCCCGCTCTTCGCGATCTACACCTCGGGCAGCACGGGGAAGCCCAAGGGCGTCGTCCACGTACACGGATACCTCGGCGGCCTCTCCCACACCATGCGCGCCGCGTTCGGCGCGCAGCCGGGGGAGGACGTGCTCTACGTGATCGCGGACCCGGGTTGGATCACCGGCCAGTCCTACATGATCGCGGCGGCGCTCGCAGCCCGCATCCAAAGCGTCGTGGCGGAGGGTGCGCCCGTCTTCCCGACCGCGGGGCGCTTCTCGAGCATCATCGAGCGCTACGGCGTGACGATCTTCAAGGCCGGCGCGACATTCCTCAAGGGAATCCTCGCGGACCCCGCCGCGCAGGCGGAGGTGCGGCGCTACGACACGAGCTCCTTGCGCGTCGCGACGTTCTGCGCCGAGCCCGTCAGCCCGGTGGTGCAGCGCTTCGCCATGGACCTCCTGTGCCCCGACTACGAGAACTCGTACTGGGCCACCGAGCACGGCGGCATCGTCTGGACCCACCCCTACGGGAACCCGCAGACGCCGGTGCGGCCGGACGCCCACACCTACCCGCTGCCCTGGGTGCAGGGAGACGTCTGGGTGCAGGACGGCGCCGCGCCGGATGGGCGCCTGCACTACCGCAGGGCCGAGGACGGGGAGAAGGGCGAGATCATCCTGCAGGCGCCCTACCCGTACCTCGCCCGCACCATCTGGGGAGACGCCGCCCGCGTCACCGCTCCTGACTGGTGCGGGGATGCCGCGCGCTGGGCCTCGACCTACTGGACGCGCTGGGCGGACACCCTCGCCTACACCCAGGGCGACTTCGCCTGCCGCTATGCCGACGGATCCTTCACGCTGCACGGGCGCTCGGATGACGTGATCAACGTCGCGGGCCACCGTATCGGCACGGAGGAGATCGAGGGGGCGCTCCTGCGCGACCGCCAGCGCAATCCCCATTCGCCCGTGCGCAATGCGGTCGTGATCGGGGCGCCGCACGAGGAGAAGGGGCTCGTGCCCGTCGCCTTCGTGCAGACGCCGGCAGGCCGTCCGCTCTCCGACCAGGACCGCGCGCGGCTCGACTCTCTCGTGCGCAGCGAGAAGGGCGCCGTCGCCGTGCCGGGCGACTACATCCCCGTGCAGGAGTTCCCGGAGACGCGCAGCG
>JAJYTV010000314.1 GCA_021792885.1 Bacillota bacterium | reverse complement strand
CTGGACGCGGCGCGCGCGCAGAGCGAGGCGGCCGGGCTGCCGCAGATCAACGTGGCGCCGAACCAGGGCAAGCTTCTGCACCTCTTGGCGCGGATCCAGGGAGCCCGCAGGATCCTCGAACTCGGGACGCTCGGTGGCTATAGCACCATCTGGCTCGCTCGCGCCCTGCCGGAGGGCGGCCGCCTGATCACCCTCGAGGTGAGCTCCCGCCACGCGGAGGTTGCAAGGCGCAACATCGCCCGTGCAGGGGTCGAGGACCGCGTCGAGCTGCGCCTCGGACCGGCTGCGGACGCGCTGCCCAAACTCGAATCGGAAGGGCAGGGCCCCTTCGACTTTGTCTTCATCGACGCGGACAAGGCGAACATCCCGCTCTACTTCCACTGGGCGCTGCGCCTCACGCGGCCGGGCAGCCTGATCGTCGTCGACAACGTCGTGCGCAACGGGGACGTGATCGACGCGCAGAGCGAGGACCCGAACGTGCTGGGCGTGCGGCGCTTCCTCGAGATCCTCGCGGCCGAGCGCAGGGTCAGCGCGACCGCCATCCAGACGGTCGGAAGCAAAGGCTACGACGGCTTCCTCCTCGCCCTCGTGGGGCAGGGCGGCGACGCAGCACCCTCCCGGAATTGACAAACGTCCCAGAGGCCTTTAGGCTAGGGCAATAAGCGAACACGACGATGGAGAGCGCGAGCGCGGGAGACGTCACAGAGCGAGCCGGGGTGGTGGAAGCCGGCGGACGGTGCGCGAAGCGATGACTCCGGAGTGCGCGGACGAAGCCCCAAGGGGCGGTAGGCCGCGCCGGTGCCACCGTGATCGGCAAGAGTCCGGCCGAAGCAGGCCGGAGAACGAGGGTGGTACCGCGACCCGTCGCCCCTTTCGGGGTGGCGGCGTTTTTTCTTTTCCATAAATAGATTGGGAGGGATCAGGCTTGGCCGAGCGATTCACCATCACGACCCCGATCTACTATCCGAACGACCGCCTGCACATCGGACACGCGTACACGACCGTGGCCGCCGACGCCCTCGCGCGCTACCACCGGCTGCGCGGGGAGGACGTCTTCTTCGTCACGGGTACCGACGAGCACGGGCAGAAGATCGAGGAGCGGGCCCAGAAGGCTGGCAAGACCCCGCTTGCCTACGTGGACGAGATCGTGTCGGATATCCGCGATCTGTGGCAGCTTTTGCAGATCTCCTACGACGACTTCATTCGCACGACGGAGCCCCGCCACGAGCGCGTCGTCCAGGAAATCTTCCGCAAGCTCGAAGCCTCCGGCGACATCTACCTCTCGCAGTACGAGGGGTGGTACTGCACCCCGTGCGAGTCCTTCTGGGTCGAAGGCAAGCTGGTTGACGGCAACTGCCCGACCTGCGGCGGCCCGGTGTCGCGTCTCAACGAGGAGAGCTACTTCTTCCGCCTGTCGCGCTACGCGAAGCCGCTGCTGCAGCACATCGACAGCCACCCGGACTTCATCCAGCCGACGTCGCGGCGCAACGAGATGGTCTCCTTCATCCGCCAGGGCCTCGAGGACATCTCCGTATCGCGCACGAGCTTCCGCTGGGGCATCGAACTGCCCCAGGACCCGCGCCACATCGCGTACGTATGGATCGACGCCCTGACCAACTACATCACCGCCTGCGGCTACCTGCAGGACGATCAGCGCTTCGCGCGCTTCTGGCCCGCCGACGTGCACCTCGTCGGCAAGGAGATCGTCCGCTTCCACGCGATCATCTGGCCTGCGATCCTGCTCGCGCTCGGCCTGCCGCTGCCGAAGGTCGTCTACGGGCACGGCTGGCTCCTCCTGGGCGAGCAGAAGATGTCGAAATCCCGCGGCAACGTGATCGACCCACGCCAGCTCGTGCAGCGCTACGGGCGTGACGCTGTGCGCTACTACCTCCTGCGCGAGGTGCCGTTCGGAGCGGACGGGAACTACACCGAGGACGCGCTCGTGCTGCGCACGAACGTTGACCTCGCGAACGACCTCGGCAACCTGCTCTCCCGCACGACGGCGATGATCGAGCGCTTCAGCGACGGGCTCGTGCCGCGGCCGTCCGGACGGAGCGTGCTGCGCCCGGTCGCCGAGGAGGCGGTGCGCAAGGCGGCGGACCACCTCGACCGCCTGCAGGTCTCGGACGCAGTGGTCGCGGTCTTCGAGCTGGTGCGCCGGGCGAACAAGTACATCGAGGAGGCGGCTCCCTGGCAGCTGAACCGCACAGGGGACCCCCGGCTCGCCGACGTGCTCTACGACCTCGCGGAGAGCCTGCGGGTGATCGCGGTGCTGCTGAAGCCCTTCCTGGTCGACGCCCCCCACGCGATCTACCGCCAGCTCGGACTCGACAACGCGGACGCGACGCGCCTGCACGACGCGGCCTGGGGCGGGCTGCCGCCGGGTACCCGCGTGCAGCGCGGCGAGCCGATCTTCCCTCGCATCGACCAGCACCTCGTCACCGCCGCCGCGGCGCCCGAGGGGGAGGCCCAGGAGAGCGCCGAGATCGCGATCGACGACTTCGCCCGTCTCGACCTGCGGGTGGGAACCGTCCTCGCCGCGCAGAAGGTGAAGGGCGCCGACCGCCTGCTCCAGCTGACGGTGGATCTCGGAGAAGCGGAGCCGCGCACGATCGTCTCCGGCATCGCGGAGCACTACCTCCCAGAGGCGCTGCCCGGAACCCAGGTCGTGATCGTCGCGAACCTGCACCCGGCGAAGATCCGGGGCATCGTGTCGCGCGGGATGATCCTGGCGGGAGAGGCAGAGAGCGGCCTGCAGATCATCTCGCCGCGCGAGGCGCTGCCGCCCGGGACGAAGATCCGTTGAGGATCGTCGACACGCACGCGCACCTGAACCACGAGGACCTCGCGCCGCAGGCGGAGGCGATCTTGGGGCGCGCGCAGGCGGCTGGAGTGGACCACGTCGTGGTGGTCGGGTACGATGTGCCCTCCTCCGCGCACGCGGTGCAGCTTGCTCACGCCCTTCCAGGACTCGTCGCCGCGGTGGGCCTCCACCCCTACGAAGCGGCCCGCTGCGGCGAGGATGACGTCCAGCAGATCGCCCGCCTCGCGGAAGATTCCGCGGTGCGGGCGATCGGCGAGATCGGCTACGACTTCCACGGGGAAGAATCGGCGCCGGGGGAGCGGCAGGACTGGCTCTTGCGCCGGCAGTTCGAGATCGCCCGCGAGCGCAGGCTGCCGGCGGTCCTGCACCTGCGCGAGAGCGGCATGCGCATCGTGCAGGTGCTGCAGGACTTCCCCGACGTG
>JAJYTV010000313.1 GCA_021792885.1 Bacillota bacterium | reverse complement strand
GACGGCGGGATGGAAGTTCGCGGCGGCGGAGCCCGACGTGCACATGAGCGCGACTGGCCGCCCGGAGCGTTTCGCGAGCCCAAGCGCGAAAAACGCGGCCGAGCGCTCGTCTAGGAGCACCCGGCGCCGGATCTGCGGGTAGGCCGCAAAGGCCAGCGCGAGCGGCGTCGAGCGCGATCCCGGACTGATCACGACGTCCTGCAGGCCCATCTCCAGAAGCCGCCCGCAGAGCGCGAGCAGCGCAGCGTACTGGTCCACTAGCCGTCCCTCCGCAGCGCGGTCGCGAGCGGCCGCATCTTGACTTCGCTCTCGCGCAGCTCCTCCGCCGGGTCCGATCCCTCCACGATGCCGCATCCGGCGTAGAGCCATGCGCCCCTTCGAAGGAGCAGAGCTGAGCGCAGCGCGACGTCGAATTCGCCGTCGCCCGACGGATCTGACCAGCCGACGGCGCCCGCGTAGAAGCCGCGCTCAAGGCCCTCGTTCGCTGCGCGCCATGCGAGCGCCGCGTCCCGCGGTGCGCCGCCCACGGCAGGCGTCGGGTGGAGCGCTTGGGCGAGGCGGAAGAGGTCTTGGCCCTCGCCGAGCGGTGCACTGATCGGGGTGTAGAGGTGCTGGACGTGCGTGAGGCGGCGCAGCCTGGGTGCCTTCGGCACCGCAGGGGCGAGGCCGAGCCCCTCGAGCGCGCGCCTGACGGCATCGACGACGTGGGCGTGCTCGCGCAGGTTCTTCGCGCTTGCGAGGAGATCCGCCCCGCGCGCCGCGTCCTCCTCGGGCGTTGCGCCGCGCGGAGCAGACCCAGCGAGGCAGTCGACCCGCGCCGTAGAACCCTCGCAGCGGCAAAGGAGCTCCGGCGTCGCGCCGAGGAAGACACGCCGCCCGTCGCCGAAGGCGAAGATCCGGCAGTCCGCCTCGCGCTCGGAGAGCGCCGAGAGCAGGCGGCGCAGGGCGGGCGGGCGGTCGTAGAGGCACACTCGCCGCCGCGCCAGTACGACCTTCTCGAAGGCGCCCTGCGCGATCGCCTGCGTCGCCGCACTGACGCGCCGGGCGAACGCGCGCCGCGCGCCGGGAAGATCGAGAAGCCGCGCTCCGCCCCCGGCCTGCTCTTCTCCCTCGAGAAGCGCAGCGAGGAGCTGCGCCGCCGAGGGTCCCGCGTCCTCGGCATCTTTGCGCGAGAAGAGGACGACGCGCTGGACGCCGGGCTCCTCGCGCACGAGCAGCTTCGGGACGAAGAAGTCTCCCGCGTGCAGGCCCTGGAAGGGCCCGCCGGGCGGAGCGTCATCGAAGGCGAAGCCGCCGAAGAGCATGGCGGACGGCGCGCCTGCCAGTCCGAGCGACCGCCATCGGGCGGCGATCTGCGCAAAGCGCTCCTCGCCATCGGCGGTGAGGTGCACGAGCTCCCCGGCCCCCAAAAGGGTCCGGCGCCGGTCGGTCGACTGCCAGAGGAAGAAGCGCTCAGAGAGGGCCTGGGCGCGCTCCGCCAGTGCGAAGGGATCGCACTGCGCGAGGGTCTGCTCGCGCTCTTCGATCTGCAGCGAGGGCAGGGCTTGGGCAGGCGTCGCCGCCGCGACTGAATGACCGTTCATTTCAGTTGCATCATAGCCCTGGGCCTGGCGGAGATCAATGGCTTGGCAGGTTTCGCGCAGCGGGAAGACGAAGAAGCGAAGTACTTTCTGCAGAAACTGGCGGAGACCAATCGCAGCCTTGCGCTGCGAGGAGGGACAGTCTTGGTCCTTGGCGTCGGGGTGGACCTCGTCTCCGTTGCGCGGGTGGAGCAGGCGCTTTCGCGCCGCCCTTCGCTGCGCCAGCGCATCTTCCGCCCAGAGGAGCTCGGCCCGCTCGGCGCGGAGGGGGAGCCGCGCTCGCTCGCCGCGCGCTTCGCCGCCAAGGAGGCGCTGCGCAAGGCCCTCGGCACGTCGGTGCAAGGCGGGGCTTGGCGGGATGTGTTCGTGTCCGGCGGGCGCGGTGCGCCGCCGCTCCTCGAGCTGCGTGGGCGCTGGCTCGAAGCCGCGCGGTCGCTCGGCGCGACGGCGTGGCACCTCTCCATCAGCCACGAACGGGACTATGCGGTCGCCATGGTGGTGATCGAACGTTGAAGATGGCGCGTGCGCAGGAGATGCGCGACGCGGAGGCGCGCGCGTTCGCTGCGGGCGTTCCGGCGCTCGTCCTGATGGAGACGGCCGGCGGGGCCGTCGCACGGGAGGCGGCGGCCATCCTGCCGCCTGGCGGGGAGTGCCTCGTGCTCGTCGGTCCGGGACAGAACGGTGGCGACGGCCTCTGCGCCGCGCGCCACCTCCTCTCGCGCGGCCTGCGCCCGACCGTCTGGCTGCTCGCGGACCCAGAGCGCCTGCGCGGGGACGCCCTGCGGCAGTACGAGGTGCTGCGCTCGGAGGCGGGCGTGCGCTTTTTGCGCCAGGACGAGACGCCGCAGGGCACCTTCCACGCGGCGATCGACGCGATCTTCGGCATCTCGCTGCGCGGCGATCTCTCGGGCGACGCGCTGCGGGCCGTCCGCTACCTCGAGGAGCGAAGCATCCCGGCTGTGGCGGTGGACATCCCTTCCGGCGTCAGGGCGGACACGGGGGAGATCGCGGGCAACGCGGTGCGGGCCGTGCGCACCGTGGCGCTGGGCGCCCTGAAGCCCGGGCATGTGCTGATGCCCGGCAGGGCGTTTGCGGGCGAGGTGGTGCTCGAACGATTGGGCCTTCTGCCCGCGTGGACCGAGGGCCTGCCGCTCTCGCTCGTCGACCGCCTGCCGCCCGGTGGGCAGCAGGGGGCGGAGGATCCCAAGCAGGCTTACGGGCGCGCAGTCCTCGTCGCCGGCAGCGGCCGCTACCCCGGCGCAGCATGGCTTGCGGCGCGCGGCGCGGCGCGTGGCGGGGCAGGCCTCACCATCCTCGCCTCGGTGGCTTCGGTGCTGCGCCACCCTGCGGCGCTCGCGGAAGTGATTTTGCGGGATCTCCGAGAGGCCGCCCCGGGGCAGATCGACCCCGCCGCCCTCGGGAATGGCCCGCTCTCTGACGCGCAGGCGGTCGCGATCGGGCCGGGCATCGGCGAGATGCAGGATCCAGCCGCCTGGCGGCGCGCGATCCTCGCGCTGCCCCGGCCGCTCGTGCTGGATGCCGATGGCCTGCGGGCGTTTTCGGGCTGCCCGGAGCAGCTTGCGCGCCGCGCCGCCCCCACGGTCCTGACGCCGCATCTCGGAGAGGCGCGCCGCCTGCTCGGGCGGGAACTGGGCGTGGCGGCAGATC
>JAJYTV010000312.1 GCA_021792885.1 Bacillota bacterium | reverse complement strand
CGCGACCTTTCCCGCGGTGTTCCCCGACGACGCGCAAGACGCCCGCGCGTTCCTTGAGCGGTACGCCACCTATCCAAACTACCGCGGGTTCATCGCCCGCGCGGGCGAGCAGTGCGTCGGCATGGTCTTCGGCGTCGACGCGTTCCGCGGCAACTGGTGGGTCGAGAGGGTCGTAGACGAACTCGGCGAGGGCCACCCGGCACTGCAGGAGGCGTTCTGCCTCGTCGATCTCGGTGTCCTCGCGCCATGGCGCAGCCGGGGCATCGGGCAGATGCTGCACGACGCCGTGCTCGCCCGCCAGCCGCGGGGGCACGCGGTGCTGTCGACGCAGGTCTCGAACGTCGGGGCGCAGCGCTTCTACCTGCGAAACGGCTGGCGCGTCGTGCACCCAGGGTTCGTCTTCGCCGCCGGCCAGGAGCCCTACTGCGTGCTCGCACGAGGGAGTACGCCGGCGCGCTAGGCGGGAGCCTGCGTGGACCGCGAAACATTCCAGGAGGGCAGGCGAGCAGCATGTCGGTACAGCTGATCTCCCCACAAGACCTCTATCCGGACGCGCCGTACGCCTACGCTGCCCTGGCGCACGGTCCAGGGCTCGTCTTCACCGCAGGCGCCTGCCCGCTCGACGCGTCAGGCGCGGTCACGGCGCCGGACGACATCCCGGCGCAGACGCGCCAGGCGCTCGAGAACCTCGCGGCTGCTCTCGCCGCCGCAGGCTGCTCGCTGCGCGATGTCCTGAAGACGACCGTTTACGTCGCGGCGCGCGACCGCCAGGACCTGCTCGCCGCCTGGCGGGAGGTGCAGGCGGCGTTCGCAGCGCATCCCGCGCCGAGCACGCTGCTCGGGGTTGCCTTCCTCGGCTACCCGGATCAGCTCGTCGAGATCGAGGCCGTCGCCCTGCGCGAGAGCCTCTGACCATCTTCTTCCTCCTGCACATCGCATCGAAGCGCCCGGCGCCTGCGACCGGGCGTTTCGCGTGTCCTGGCGCGCGAACCGTGTCGACAATCTCTACCCGCACGGCCCCCAAAAAGTCAATGTCTGGAGGCGAAGCAACGACGTAGGGACGCAGCGGGCGCCAAGGCGTCCTCTGTACAGGAGGTTGAGAGGATGCGCTTCAAGGGGCTCATGGTCGCGGCGCTCGCCACAACGCTCGTGACGGCTGGATCGGGCGTCGCCTTTGCAGATGGCCACCACGGCCGCTTCGAGGATCTCGGAAATGCCCAGTGGGCAGCACAGGCGATCGACACGCTCTCGGCGCAGGGGCTCATGAACGGCCTCACCCCCACCCAGTTCGGTCCCCAGGACCCGGTCACGATCGGGCAGCTCGCAGCGATTCTCTTGCGCTACAAAGGCGACGTACAGCAGGGCGAGTCGTTCGGCGCCCAGGTGGCGCAGGCCCAGCAGAACGGGATCCTTGCGGGTCTCGGCGGCCCGGTGGGCGGCGGCGAGGATGCGTCGCGCGCCCAGGCCATGACGATGATCATGGACGCCCTTGACGTGAGCGGCCCGGGGATGGGCGCGCAGCTAGAGACGCTCGGGCAGTTCCGCGACGCGCAGGGCGTGCCGGGCTGGGCCCGCACCCCGATGTATCTCGCGGTGGAGCTCGGGATCCTGCAGGGGTCCGGAGGGGACCTCCTACCCCAAGGGCTCATCACCCGCGCGCAGCTCGCCGTCCTCCTGCAGCGGATCGAGGCCCTGCTCGGACAGCCGGGGAACTCCCCGGGCACAGGCCTGCCGGTCGACATTCAGGGCGGCAGCGTCGCGGGTACGGTCACGGCGATCTCGGGCAGCCAGATCACGGTCGCCGCGAGCGGCACGCCGCAAGGCGACCAGAGCGAGGGCGACGACGGCAGCCTGCCGTCCGGAACCTATCCCCTCAGCCCGGCGGTCAAGGTGGTCGTGCCGGGAGAGGGCGCCCACGGAACGCTCTCGCAGGTGCAGGTGGGCGACTACGTGCGGATCGTCGTCCACCCGGGCGGCCTCGTGCGCATGATCCTCTTGCTGGGCCAAACTGCGCCGGGCTCGGGGAGCACGTCGCAAAGCCTCTCGGCGACGGAGACGGCATCCGGTGTCGCCCTCAGCTGGTCGCCCGTGAGCGGCGCCATCCAGTACCAGGTCCTCGAGTCGAGCGGCGGCGCGTACGCACCGGTTCCGGCGGCGTACGGCGGAACCCCTACCGCGACCGGCACGACGGTCACGGGGCTCGGCGCCGGACAGACCTACAGCTTCGAGGTCGAGGCGATCCCCGCCCAAGGCGGGGCACTCTCCCCCTCGTCGCCTTCGTCGCCCGTAGAGTGGGGCGCGCGCTCCTCCGGCACGGCGACAGTCACGACGAACACGTCGGGCAGCGTTGAATGGCTCTCGGTCACCGTCCCCTACGACAAGGCCCTGAACCCTGCGAGCCTCGACACCGTGCTCGGCGACTACACCTTGATCGACATGGCCACCGGCCAGGAGCTCGGCGTCGCGAACGTCTCCGCGAATGGGAGCACCCTGACCGTCGACACCGGCACCTACCCGATCGGCTACTTCGCGAGCCAGAACCAGGCCATCCGCATCACGACCGGCAAGTCTGTCATCTCCGACCTCGCCGGCGCCCCGACGACCCCGATCAACGCGAGCGGCGGCTTTGCCACCGCACTCCCTGAAGGGATCTCGGCCAGCGAGGCGCCGACCGGCGTCAGCCTGAGCTGGACCCCGGTCTCGGGCGCGGCGTACTACGAGATCCTCGCCTCGAGCGGCAGCGGCTACGCCCCCGTCGCCTCGGCGCAAGGCGGCACGCCCAACGTCGCACAGACGATCGTCACCGGCCTCACCGCCGGCACGACGTACTCGTTCGAAGTCGAGGCGGTCGACTCGGCAGGCGTCGCCTCCGCACCGTCCCAAGCCTCAAGTGCCATCGAGTGGGGCGCAAGGCCGAACACCAATGCCGCCGTCACCGTGAACGCAGCCGGAAACGGCATCGAGTCCTTCACGATCGCCATCACCTACGACAAGGCGCTGAGCGCCGGGAGCCTCGATGGGGCGCTTTCCGACTACACGCTGGTCGACACGACGACGCATCAAACCCTGCAGGCCGTAAGCGTCTCTGTCGTCGGCCAAACGCTCGTGATCGAGACCTCACTCTACCCGACGATGTCCCTCTCGGATTCCCTGCAGGTCACGACCGGGAAGTCCGTCGTGAACGACAGCGCCGGTGCCCCGACCGCGCCGGTCAGCGCCACGGGCACGCTCTAGCAGCACGACAGCAGG
>JAJYTV010000311.1 GCA_021792885.1 Bacillota bacterium | reverse complement strand
CTCGCGCAGGGTGCGCCAGCGGTCGGGCAGAAGGCCGAGCGCGATGGCGAAGGCGTAGGGCGGAACGGCGAGGACCGGCAGCAGGTAGAGGAGCGGCGCGTGCGCGCTGCGCGCCGCGAGGACGCCAAAGACACCGGAGAGGGCGAGCTCCGCGAGCGCGAGCAGGAGATAGCGAAGGCGCGCGCCTTTGGGCGCGCGCAGCATGCGATCGACCGGCTCTTTCAGGAGCAGCAGGAACACGACCGCCGGGATCAGGAGCAGCGCGGCAGAAGAGACGGCGTCCGCGACCAGCAGCGTCGTCAGGTAGCCAGTGAGCAGCATCGTCCAGGCGCCGAACTCGCGCGGCAGAAACCACAGGCGCCCCGTGCGCGGTCGCGCGTCGGCTCCGCTCAGGGCGCTCGCGGTGTACATGGCTACGCCCGCGAGGCTGCGCTCTCGGCGCCCTCGTAGGCCTCGAGGAACTGCACCACTTCGCGGGTGATCGGCGAAGGTGTGGAGGAGCCGGCGGTGACGCCGACCGTGTGCTTTCCCTCGAGCCACTTCGGATTGATGTCGGCGACCGTGTCGACGAGGTAGGCGGGCCGCCCAGCCTGCTCCTTGACGACCTGGACGAGCCGGTTCGAGTTGTTCGACCGCACGTCGCCCACCACGATCACGACATCGCAGTTGGCCGCCTCGCGCACCGCGGCGTCCTGGCGGAGCTGTGTCGCGAGGCAGATCTCGTTGAACACCTCGATCTGGGGATAGCGTTCCTTGAGGCGGTGGATGGTCTCCTCGGTGTCCCAGCGCGAGAGCGTCGTCTGCGTGACGACGGCGAGCTTGCGGCCGGCGAGGTCCAGGCCGTCGACATCCGCGGCCGTCTCGATCAGCTGGACGTGGTCCGGTGCCTCGCCCATCGCCCCCTCCGGCTCCGGATGGCCCTTGCGCCCGATGTAGAGGATCGTGTAGCCGTCGTCGGCGAGGCGGCGGATGAGATCATGGGTCTTCGTCACGTCGGGGCAGGTTGCGTCCACCACGTCGAGCCCCTTCTCCTGCGCCCGCGCGCGGACGGTCTGCGAGACGCCGTGGGCGGTGAAGACGACCGTGCCCTCGTCCACCTGCTCCAGAAGCTGCAGGCGGTTCTCCCCGTCGAGAGAGATCACGCCGTAGCGGTCGAGTTCCTCCACAACGTGGCGGTTATGGACGATCAGGCCGAGCACGAAGATCGGCTTCTTGGCCTGCGGGTTCTCCGCGACCTGGCGCACGAGCTTCATCGCGTCTACGACGCCGTAGCAGTACCCCCGGGGTGAAATCTTCACAACGTCCAAAGGGCTCCCCCTCTCAGCGACAAAGGCCTCGCTGCGCCCATTCGAGCGCATAGTAGGTGACGATGAAGTCGGCGCCCGCGCGCCGCATCGCGTACAGGGATTCGGTGACGGCCATGTCGCGATCGATGAGACCGCGCCCCGCCGCCGCCTCCAGCATCGCATATTCCCCGGAGACGTGGTAGGCGCCGACTGGCAGCTCGGTCGCGGCGCGCACCGACTGCAGCACGTCGAGGTACGGCAGGCCTGGCTTGACGAGCAGCATGTCGGCCCCTTCCGCGACGTCGAGCCGCGCTTCGCGCAACGCCTCGCGGCCGTTGCGGAAGTCCATCTGGTAGGTGGAGCGGTCCCCTTCCTTCGGCGCGGACCCCGCCGCTTCGCGGAACGGGCCGTAGAACGCGGAGCGGTACTTCACCGCGTAGGAGAGGATCGCCGTCTCGTGAAAGCCGGTCTCGTCGAGTGCGCGGCGCAGCGCGCCGACCCGGCCGTCCATCATGTCGGAAGGCGCGACGACGTCGGCGCCGGCCTCGGCCTGCGAGACCGCCGCCTGCATCAAGAGGGGCAGCGTGGCGTCGTTGTCCACGCCGCCGTCCTCGCGCAGTACGCCGCAGTGGCCGTGGTCGGTGTACTCGCACAGGCAGAGATCGCAGATCACCACGAGCTCCGGCACCGCGTCCTTGATCCTGCGCACCGCTTCCTGCACGGGGGCGTCAGCCCGCGCCGCATAGCTGCCCACGGCATCCTTGTGCGGCGGCAGTCCGAACAGCAGCACGGCGGGCACTCCCGCCGCCCGGATCTCCTTTGCCATCTGCGCCGCCGTGTCGGGCGACAGGTGAAACTGGCCGGTGAGCGCCTCGATCGGCTGCTTCACGCCCGCTCCCGGGACGACGAACAGGGGCTGCACGAGATTCCTCGGTGCGAGCTGCGCCTGCGCGACGAGATCGCGCATGGCCTCGCTGCGACGCGTGCGCCGCGGCCGGTAGATGAGATCCGCCATGGCTCAGACTTCCTCTCTTGCGGGGTTTGGCTGCCAAAGGGTGCAAAGGGTCTCCACGACATCCTTGTCGGAGGGCTGCGCGGCGACCGCCGCGGGCGGCAGACCCGCCTCGCGCAGGGCCTTCGCCGTCGTCGGGCCGACGGCCACGATCCGGGACCGGCGCAGGACGGCCGCTTCGATCGCCGCAAGCGTCCCGCGCACGGCCGAGGGGCTGTAGAAGAGCGCCGCATCGGGCGGACCGTGCGCGGCGAGCTTTTGCGCCTCGGCGGGGTCTGCGCCCGGAACCGTCCGGTAGGCGGCGATCGCCTGCACCGAGAGCCCGCTTGCGCCGAGGGCGGCAAGAAGCTCCCCGTCGGGGGGATCCGGACCGATCGCGATCCCGCGCAGGCCCGGCGAGAGGCGCTCTTTCAGGAGCGCGGCGAGCCCTTCGCCACGCTTGAGCGCAGGCAGGTCCTCGACGTGCAGTCCCGCCTTTGCGAGGGCCTCTGCGGTCGCACGGCCGACGGCGAACAGCCGGAGTCTCGACGCGCCTTCGCCAGTGTCCCCCGCGCCCGAAAGCGCGGCAAGGAAACTGCGCACACCGTTCGCGCTCGTGAAGAGTGCATAGTCGTAGCGCGAGATCTCCCTGGCCGCCTCGGCGAGCGGGGCGCCGTCGCGCGGCGGCGCGAACCGGATCGCGGGCAGAAGGCACGGCACTGCGCCCTCCGCCTGCAAGAGCGCTTCGATCTGCGCCGACTGCTCGCGCGACCGCGTCACGAGGACGCGCAGGCCGGAGAGCCGCCCGCGCGGCGCGCCGTTCATCGCGCCGCGCTGCCCAGCAGGCGGCCGGCGCCCATGCGCAGGAGGGTCTGTGCCGCCTCCTGCCCGACCTCTTCGGCGCGCGTGCCGACGATCTCCGTGCGTAGGGCCGCAGAGCCGTCGGGCGCGAACACGCCCGCCCGCAGGTAGATCTTGCGCCCCTC
>JAJYTV010000310.1 GCA_021792885.1 Bacillota bacterium | reverse complement strand
ACCGTCGTCGTGGGCATCGGACTCACTTTGCTGCTGGGCTGGCTGCTCCTGAGGGACCTTAGCCGCCGCCTGAGTGTGCTCTCGCGCAGGGCCGGCGCACTCGTCGCGTCCGAGCCCGAGGTTGGCACGACGCAGCGGGCACGCGACCAGATCGAAGAGATCTCCCAGGTCCTCGACGGAGCGGGTGAAGTCCTCGCGCGACGGATGGCGACCCAGCGGCAGGCGACGCTGCTCCTGGAGCGACTGATCGTGCGCAGCCCGCTCGTCTTCTTTGCCTGGGACCTCGAGAGCGGCCGTCCGGTCTTCGTCAGCAGCAACCTCTACGACGTCCTCGGCTACCAACCGCAGGAGATCCAAGACGTCCGGAGCTTCTGGCGGCGGGTCACGCATCCGGACGATCTTTCCATCCAGGAAGCCCGCCTCACGAGTCTCGCGGAACGCGGCCAGGGCGAGGCGGAGTTCCGCGCACGGCGACGGGACGGCCGCTTCGTCTGGCTGCGGACGGTAGGGCTCTTGGACGAGTACGAGGGGGTGCGGCGCGTGCTCGCGTACTCCCTGGACATCGATGCGCAGCACCGGATGGAGGAGGGCCTTGTCGAGGCGCGCGAGGCGGCGGAGCGCGCAAACCGCGAGAAGAGCGGGTTCCTGTCGCGGATCAGCCACGAGCTGCGCACTCCACTCAATGCGATCCTGGGCTTCGCCCAGCTGCTTTCGATGTCCGATCTGTCTTTGGAGGACCAGGAGAGCGTGGCGTTCATCGAGCAGGGTGGGCGCCACCTGCTTGCGCTGGTGAACGACTTTTTGGACGTGACGCGGATCGAGAGCGGCCGCCTGCAGCTTTCGTTGGAATCGGTCCCGCTCGGTGCCGCCGTCGAGGCAACGCTCCCTCTCGTCGCGCACGAAGCCGAGGAGCGTGGCGTCGCCTTTGCCTCTGACGGTGATCCTGGCTGCGCCGTCCTGGCCGACCGCCAGCGCCTGCGGCAGGTTCTTTTGAATCTGCTTTCGAACGCCATCAAGTACAACCGACGGGGCGGGCATGTCCGCATCTCCTGGCGAGCGGAAGCCGGAAGCGTCCTTCTGGCGGTCGAGGATACGGGTCGCGGCATCCCCGAAGACCAAGTGGATCTGCTGTTCACTCCCTTCGAGCGGCTTGGGGCAGAGGAGACGGGGGAGCAGGGAAGCGGACTCGGGCTTGTCGCGGTCAAGCGGCTCGTCGAGGCGATGGGAGGCGAGGTTGCCGTCCGAAGCCAAGTTGGCGTCGGAAGCACGTTCGAAGTCCGTTTGCCGATGGCGCAGCCAGAGGGCGGGACCGATCCGGCGCCGGCGGACAGCCGGCGCGACCCGAGCGGGAACGAACGTGCCGTCCTGTACATCGACGACAATCCCCAGAGCGCGCAGCTCGTGCAACGGACGCTGAGTGGGCTGGGGCAGGTGTACGTCGATCCCGTCTTCACGGCCGAGGCGGGTCTACGGCGGGCACAGGAAGGCAAGTGGGCCCTCATCCTGCTCGACCTCGACCTGCCCGACGCGTCCGGTGCGGACCTCCTCCGGGTGCTGCGGTCCGACGAGCGGACGCGGCGCATCCCCGTCCTTGTGGTAAGCGCCAGCGGCGAGGCCCGCGCCCAGCGGATCGCCAAGACAGAGGGAGCGGCGGGCTACATCACGAAGCCGCTGCAGGTGACTGAATTCGTCGCGATGTGCAGGCGGCTCTTGGAGCTTGAAGGAGGGGGAAGTGAAGATGGGGCATGACATCCACGACTGCACGCTCCTGGTCGTCGACGACCAGGAGGCGAACGTGCGCCTTGTGCAGCGCCTGCTGGAGCGGGACGGCTTCCGCTCGGTCCATACGACGCAGGACCCGCGGGAGGTTCGGGACCTCTTCCGGTCGGTGAAGCCAGACCTCCTGATCCTCGACCTCAAGATGCCGCACCTCGACGGCTTCGCCGTGATGGAGCAGCTGCGGGAGGAGCTCGGCGAGGCGTCGCCCTTCTACCCCGTGCTGATCATGACCGCCGACATCACCTCCGAAACGCGCCTGCGCGCGCTCGCCGTGAAGTCCGCCGACTTCGTGACGAAGCCGTTCGACGCCCAGGAGTTCCTGCTGCGGGTACGCAAGCTCCTGGAGGCGCGGCTCCTGCACGAGGACCTGCGCAGCCAGCAGGAGGAGCTCGCGGCCGTGCAGCTCGAGATGCTGCGGCGCATGGCGACAACCGCCGAGTACCACATGGCGGACGCCGGGCGCCACGTGCAGGCTGTGGGCATCGTCGCCGGTCTCGTCGCGAGGCGGCTCGGCGTCCCGCACGCCCAGTGCGACGTCATGCGCATGGCGGCCCAGTTGCACGACGTGGGCAAGATGGTCATCCCGGAGCGCATCCTCTTCAAGCCGGGGCCACTCACCCCGGAGGAGTACAGCCTCGTGAAGACGCATACGCTGCACGGCGCGAACATCCTCGGGGGCAGCAGCCTGCCGCTCCTCCGCCTCGCGGAGGAGATCGCGCTCACCCACCATGAGCACTACGACGGAAAGGGCTACCCCCGAGGGCTCGCAGGGGAGGACATCCCGCTCTTCGGCCGGATCGTTGCCGTGGCGGACGTGTTCGACGCGCTGCGCCGCGACCGCGTGTACAAGAAGGCATGGGACGCCCGCTCCGCGCGCGCTGCGATCGCCGAGAGTTCCGGCAGCCACTTCGACCCGCAGGTGGTCGAGGCGTTCATGGGCGCCGGGACCGAGATCATGGAGGCGCTCTCCGCCGCACCGGAGCCCTGAGGCCCGGCAGGATCGTCCAACAGTGGCGGAGAACGCCTGCGGCGTGCCGCGAAGCGAGCGCCCCGCGTCGCGCGAAAGGAGCAGGCAAGACCGTTGGAGGCCGCCCGCATCCCACCTCACGACCCGCGCCGGCGGGGACGCTCCCTCTGGCTCGCCGGGGGGATGCTCCTCGCATTGAGTGCGATTCCCGCGCTTGCGCTCCTCGCGGCCGAACCGGGGCCCCCGCCGATCGCGGGGCCGATCTCGGTCGCGAAAGGCCTTCAGCGTCCACTCCAGCGGGTTACCGGCGATTTCGCGGTGCGCTGGAATGGTCTGACCGGTTCCCTGACGGTCGTCGACACGCGGCTTCGGGACCAGATCGTCTTTGCGACCCGGCCCCACACCGCGTTCCTCGCTGCAGCGCAGGGCAGCATGACCTCGCACGAGCACATCGGCTACTTCCAGCTCGGGCGCCAGCGCGGCGTCACCTACGACGCGCAGACCGTGACCTCGTTCGGCAC
>JAJYTV010000004.1 GCA_021792885.1 Bacillota bacterium | reverse complement strand
TGTGGTCAACCGCGCGACTTGCATCACAATGAAGGTGCCCGAAGGCGAGTCGTTGCATCAGAACGGAAAGGTGCCCGAAGGGAGTGAGCCAGGTGTCACGAACCGGCACGTCAGACCTGCCCCGGAGGGAGGAGCTGGACGTGCCCCTGCTGTTCAAGGAGCGCCAGGCGGTGCTGGCGGAGCTCGCGCAGCGCTATCGCAGGGCGCGCAAGGGAGAGAAGACGCGTCTGCTGGATGAGGCGACAAAGCTGCTCGGCCTGAACCGCAAGTATATCGCACGAGCCCTGCGCAAACGGCCGCGTAAGTCGGCTCCGCTGCCAAGAGTGCATCGCCGTGGCCGGCCGCCGAAGTATGGCATGCCGGTGAAGGACGCCTTGGTGCGGGTCTGGGCCATCCTGGGTTTCCCTGCCGGCAAGCGCTTGGCGCCGTTCATGGCCGAACTCGTGGATGCGTTGGAACGCCACGGCGAGATCTCCCTGCTCCCGGAGGTGCGTATACGGCTGCTGGCGATGAGTTCGGCCACAATCGACCGCCTGCTGGCAGCGGACCGGAGACGGCTCGAGATTAAGGGACGCTCCGGCACTCGTCCAGGCTCCCTGATGAAGCATGGCGTTCCCATCCGTACCTTCGCCGACTGGGACGACGCCCAGCCCGGCTTCCTTGAGATCGATCTCGTCTCGCACGAGGGCGGGAACCCCGCGGGCGAGTTCTGCCAGACGCTCGACATGACCGACGTCACCACCGCCTGGACGGAGACCGTTGCCATCCGCAACAAGGCCCAGCGCTGGGTCTTTGCGGCGCTGAAGGAGAAGTTGACGTTATTCCCGTTCCCTGTCCTCGGTCTCGACTCCGACAACGGTAGTGAGTTCATCAACAAGCACCTCATCACGTACTGCCAGCAGCACGAGCTCACGTTCACCCGCTCACGCCCTGAACGCAAGAACGACAACTGCTATGTGGAGCAGAAGAACTGGGCGGTGGTGCGTAGGTCCGTCGGCTACCGCCGCTACGACACCCCGAGCCAGCTGGCCCTGCTCAACGAGCTCTACGCCAATCTCCGCCTCTACACGAACTTCTTCCAGCCCACGCAAAAACTCGTTCGCAAGGAGCGCCACGGCGCCAAAGTGCGCCGCTGTTACGACACCGCCAAGACGCCCTACCAGCGCGTCCTGGCCTCGGACAAGGTCTCCACGGAGGCTAAGGATCGGCTCACCGCGATCTTCCGCACCCTCAACCCCGCGGCACTCCAACGCGAAATCTACCGACTGCAAACTGAGCTCATGAGGCCTGCCGTCGACCAGCCATTCTCCCCGCTGCCGGCCACCAAGCCCCGCCGCAACTTCGAAATCCACTCCGGCTCCTAAACGCGCCGTAGGAGGGGGGACACCTTCGGTTTCCCCCCTAACCCCTCTTCCACCCGCCTCCTATGTCAGATCTTCAAGCACCTTTCTTTTCTGATGCAACGAATTCACGTTCAGGCACCTTTTCTATTGACGCAACGGGTTGTGTGCCAGCGGGCTGTTCGCCCAACCCGATTTGGAGAGACAGGCTATCGGTACGGTGACTCCGGTCGTTGGCCTGACGCTGTCCTGGCAGAGGCGAGGCCCAGGCGCGCCCCGTGTTTTCGGGCGTCAACACGGGCGAGCCGACGAGGTGCGAGCGCGCTCCCCGCCGTAGAATGGGATCGGTGTCAACGTGGGCGCATCAAGTCGTGGCCCACGTCGAATCCTGAACACTGTAGACACCCTAACGTCTTAGCGTCACGGTGTTACAATGTGGATGCGGGAGGGATCGCCGTGGGAAAGGACACCGAACGTACAACCATCTACTTGGAGACTGAGATCCACAGGGCGCTTCGCATGAAGTCGGCGGTCACGCGCCGGCCAATTTCCGACATTGTCAACGAAGCCGTGCGCGGCCTCTTGCGGGAAGATCGGGAAGATCTACAGGCGTTCGAAGAGCGTGCCTCCGAACCCGAAATCACCTATGAGGAACTCCTTGCAGAACTGAAGGCCAATGGCACCCTATGAGATCCGGTTCAAGGAATCGGTCGCCAGGGATCTCAAGGGACTGCTACGCGAGCAGGTCACGGTAATATTGGAGCGCATCTGCGCCCTTGCCGACAACCCGCGTCCACGTGGATGCGAGAAGCTCTCTGGTCTTGAGCGGTACCGTATCCGTCAAGGACACTATCGAGTCATCTACGAGATCCGTGACCGGCAGCTGGTTGTCTTAGTTGTCAACATCGGACACCGGAGTCACGTCTACCGCTAGAAGCAGGGAGGCGCACCCCCTGAGGATCCACAAGCGGCGAGAGTCCAAACAGCACCGTCGGACCTGTCGCCGAAATGACTGAACTCCCACACGATCGGGAGGGCATGAGGACGATTACGGACGTGCTAGTTGCCACCACCGTTTCCGTCATCGTGGCGGTGAAGCATGTGATCGCGTTGGTGCCTGAGCATGATGGGCCTTGCGTCACCAAGCTCTGTACGCCTTGCCCGACTTGATCGCAAAGTTCCACAGGGATGGCGGTGCAGCGGCTTGCTGCCCTCACATAGGGCGCGACTGCAAACCTGCTGCAGATCAAGAGTGTTGGTGGACTCGCAAGGCCGGGCCAGGCGGCTCTGCAAGCCACCTGCGTATGCGCAATCCGTAGACGGCGCCTCGGTCCATATGGTAGCGTGATGGCTCCGGGGGTGTCCCAGATGGTCTACGCTGCACTGGCCGGCGCCGCCTTTCGGCGCAACCTCGTGTACGTTTGGGCGCACATGGCCACAAACCTGGGAAGCGCTCTCTTTGGACTCATCTACATGGCGCTCTGGCAGGCCGCCGACCGCGGACGGACCCTGGGCGGCTGGCCGCCGCACATGTTCATGGAGTATATCGCCCTCTCCCAGTTCGTGCTCTGGGTCTCGACCTTCATCACGCCGTACCTCGGGATCGACGCCCAGATCCGCAGCGGTCAGGTTGCACTCGAGCTCGTGCGTCCCGTCGCCTACCTGCCGCGCATGCTGGCTGCCGGGGCGGGCGAGGTGCTCTACAACCTCCTCTTCCGCAGCCTGCCGATGGCCCTCATGTTCACGGCGCTAGGCGTCTTCCCGTGGGGGCGGCTCACGCAGCCTGCGGTGCTGCTCGAGACGCTGGCCGCGCTGGGCCTGTGCGGTCTGATGGGTCTTCTCATCCAATACCTCTCGGGCATGGCGGCCTTCTGGACGGTGGAACCCAGGTGGGCGAGGCGGGTGTTCTTCGCGCTAGTGATGGCGGCGGGTGGACAGCTCCTGCCCCTCTTCCTCCTGCCGCTCTGGGCGCGGGCGGTGGTCCAGTGGCTGCCCTTCCAGACGCTGGTGTGGCTGCCGGTAGCGGTCTGGCTGGGAAGGGCGCAGCCCGGGGACTGGATCTCCGCGATCTCGTGGGGCGTCGCGATGTGCGCGCTGGCGGCAGTCGTCACGCTGCGGGCCTATCGCAAGCTCGAAGTGCAGGGCGGCTGATGGGCGAGGCATGGGCCCTCTACCGCACGCTGGTCTCGGCGACGGTGAAGGCGCGAGCCACCTACCGATGGAACTTCGCCGTGAGCCTGGTCCTGGGCATGGTCATGCTCTCGGCGGAACTGCTCGTGGTGCTCTACATCGCCAACCGCGTGCACGGCATCGGCGGATGGACGGCAAGCCAGATCCTGGTGCTCGTCGGCTTCGCCCAGACGGCCTCGGGCCTCTACCGCGTCTTCGCCTCCGAACTGCATGAATTCGACCGCTACCTCGTCGGCGGGGAGTTCGACTCCATCCTGACCCGCCCGGCGTCGCCGCTCTTCATCCTCGCGACCCGCTCGCTGAACCCCGAGCAGGCCGGCTGGATCGCCGAGGGGATCGTTGTGCTGGCGGTAGGGATCTGGCGGAGCGGCGCGTGGCGCACCCCGGGGATCGCCGTTGCAGGATCGGGCGTCGGGCTCCTGGCGGGAGGGGCCATCTTCTTCGCGCTCGTGACCGCAACCGCCGCCATCGGCTTCTGGACGACCCGCATCGACGACATCCAGCCGCTCCTCCTCTACGGACCGGAGACGGCGGCCAACTACCCGCTGTCTGTCTACCCGCGCGGCATCCAGGCGCTGTTCTTCACAATCATCCCCGTCGCGCTCGGGAGCTACCTGCCGGCCTGCGTCGTGCTCGGGAAGGGCCCGCCCTGGTACCTCCTGCTCTCCGCCGGGGGCTCGATCGTGGCGGTGCTGCTCGCCCTCGCGCTCTGGAACATGGGCGTACGGCGCTACACGAGCACCGGTAGCTGAACGTGGCGCTCCAGTCGTCCGAGGGAAGGGGATGGGCCAGTGGGGATGATTTCGGCGGAGCACCTGACGAAGACGTTCGTGCGCAGAACGCGCCTCTTCGGCGGCGCGGCGCGGCGTGTGGAGGCCGTCCGGGACCTCTCCTTCTCCCTCGAGATGGGCCAGTTTTGCGGCTTCCTCGGCCCGAACGGCGCGGGCAAGTCCACCACGATCAAGATGCTCACCGGCATCCTCATGCCGAGCGGGGGGCACGTGACGGTCGACGGGCTCACGCCGGGTCGTGACCGCGTCCGGCTCGCGCACCGCATGGGCGTCGTGTTCGGCCAGCGCACGCAGCTCTGGTGGGACCTGCCGCTCGTGGAGTCCCTGCGCATCCTGCGGGCGATGTACAAGGTGGAGCAGCGCGCGTTCCGCGAGCGACTCGGAGAACTCGAGGACCTGTTCGAACTCTCGGGGTTCCTCGAGACACCGGTGCGGCAGCTGTCGCTCGGGCAGCGCATGCGGGCGGAGCTTGCCGCCGCCCTCCTCCACCGCCCGCCCCTCCTGTTCCTCGACGAGCCCACCATCGGCCTCGACGTGACCGCCAAAGCGTCCCTGCGGGACAAGTTGGGACAGATCAACCGTACGCAGGGCACGACGATCCTCCTGACGACCCACGACATGGGCGACGTGGAGGCGCTGTGCGACCGCCTCCTGATCATCGACCAGGGAGCCCTGGTGTTCGACGGCGCGGCGGAGGACCTCACCGCCCAGGTCGGCGCGCCGCGCGCGCTGCAGGTCACGTTCCGGACGGCTCCGGATCTGGGGTGCATTCGAGGTCTCGACGGCGTCACGGTGGAGGAGAGCGGGCCGAGGACGCTCGTGATGGAGTTCGACGGACGAAGGCACAGCGCGCCCGCCCTCCTGGAACGCTGCCGGGAGGCAGGGGAGATCGAGGACTTCAGCTTGCAGGAACCGCGCCTCGAGGATGTGATGCGAGGTTTCTACGGCAAGGGCTGAAGGCTATCCCGCCGGTTGCTTCTGCCTCGCATGGGCAGGTGCGGCGCGTGAGAGGGTCGGGCGTCCACCCGCCGAATCTCTGTGGGCGGTGGAACCGCTGGAGTGCGTAGGGACAAGATGGCGATCGAGTGGTACCTCGACCGCTCGCCCAGGGAGGTTTCGAATCGTACAACCGCAGCGTGGCTCACCGCCGAGGCGAGACCTCCCCACGGCGAGGCAAGAGTCGGCCGGTCGAAGTGGAACTCGTTCGCCTCGCCCCGGGCTAGACGAACCGTCCAAGGTACTCCCACAGCATGCAGTGGGAGTACTCAGGAAGGCATTCCTGGGACATGGCAGGACACCATCGGAACCCGTAGGCATTTGTGGCATTCACGAGGTCGGAGGGTTCGACTCCCCTCGGCTCCACCAGATTGAAGAGAATGAACCCCGCTCTACGAGCGGGGTTCAAGGTTCTCTGGAAGGGTGAACGGCTATGCGAGACCAGCCTTGTGCTGCGCAGCCAGGTCGATCACCTGTCCATGGAACGGTGGGTAACTCCAGGGCGATCCTCCCTCGGCTACGTCACCGCTTTTGCAAGCGGCCAGAACGCAGGGTCGGGAATCACATATCCCTGTGGTTTGCGGGCGTCCCAGGTCTCGGGCGAAAAGGCCGGGAAGACGGGCCTTTCCCCTTGCGTCTTCGCCAGTTCCATTGCCTCCCGATAGGTCTCCAAGACCTCGTCGACCATGCGGCCGACCGCGAAACGCGCACGTGCACGCGTAGCGCCATTCTCCCCAAGACGGGCGCGCAGCCCCGGGTCGTCCACGACGCGCAGGAGTGTCCGGGCGAGGTCGTCGGGCTGTGCAGGTGCGCAGAGAAGTCCCGTCGCCCCGTCCTCGACCGCTTCCGGGATGCCCAGCGCCCTGGTGGCGACGACCGGCTTGCCCAGCGCCTGCGCCTCGATCAGGGCGAAAGAGAGTACCTCCTGCGTGGAGGCGAGCACAACGATGTCGCATCGCCGCACAAGCGCCGGCACGTCGGCCCGATGGCCGAGAAAGCGCACGCGGTCGCTGATGCCCAGTTGGTTCGCCTGCTCGCGCAGCTTACCCTCCAGGCCACCTTCGCCGGCGAGCCAGAGTTCGACGTCCCTTCCCTGGCGCACGAGCAGGTGCACCGCTTGGAGGAGATCGGCATGCCCCTTTACGTGGCTGAGGCGCGCCGGACAGAGCAGTACGACGCGCCCCGCCGGTGCGGGCGGTGGGTCTCCCATGAGAGACTGCGTGTTCAGAATGTCGAGATCCATGCCGTACGGCATCACGCGGATCCCTTGCGGCGGAACGCCCGAAAGCGCGCCCATCTGCCGGCGCAGCGCGTCTGATGGCACGATCGTCCGATGCGGGGATGTCGCGCCGAGGTACTCCTCACGCGCGAAGTAGTTGCGCTTCAGGTCGTCGAATCCCGCTCCCATGCCGATCTCCAACTCTTTCACGAGATCTCCGTGGAGCGTCGTGACGTGGGCCACGCCGGGAGGACGCACCCTTGCGATCGCACGGCTCGCGATCGCGTCCTGGGTATGGATCACGTCGTAGCTTCCGAGGTCGAACTGGGTGCTGGCAATCTCGAAGATGTAGCGCCGCCTCTCCGCCCAGCGCACCCGCTCGTCGATGTGCGCGATGCGTGGCTCGACGTACCTGGCGATTTGAGCGTCTGCGAACTCCCGCCCGTTCGAGTGCCGGACGAGCGGCTGATTGTTCTCGTGCCAGAGCAGCTCGACCTGGTGGCCGCGGGTGGCGAGACCGCGCTCCAGCATCTTCCGGTAGGTGATGATGCCGCCGCCGCCGTCGCGCAGGGACCAGATGGAGACCATGAGGATCCGCATTACAAGCCGCCCTCCTTCTGGTCGTCCGCTAGCCTTCTGATCATCTGGTCCAATGTGTATCGGGGGCGATAGCCCAGGGCACGCAGGCGGCGCAGGTCGGGCTTGCGCCGCATCGTCTCCTCGTAGTCCCGACCGTACGCCAACTGGAACGGCAGCATCTCGACGGGGGAGGACGAGGCGAGCTGCGCGACGACGCGGTGCGCGAGGTCCACGATGCGCACCTCCTCGGTACCGCCGACGTTGTAGGCCGCGCCCCAGTCGCCTTGGCGCCAGACGTGCAAGATGCCCTCTATGGCATCCTCCACGTCCATGAATGTGCGGGTCTGACCGCCGTCGCCGTAGACGACGAGGGGTTCTCCGCGCAAGGCCTGACCGACGAACCGAGGCAAGACCATGCCGAGGTGCTCGCCTTGTCCAGGCCCCACCACGTTGAAGAGCCGCACAACTTTCACCGGCTGGTCGAAGTCCTGCCAGGCCGCCCGGCAGAGGACCTCCTCGGCCGCCTTGGCGTACGAGTAGGTCCAGGCTCCGAGATGCGTGTTTCCGAGCACGACGTCGTCCTCCTCCGCGAGGGGGACGTGGACGTTCTTCCCGTACATCGAGGAAGAGGACGCAACGACACACCCGCAGCCCTTGCGCAGCACTGCCCGCAGCACGTTGACGGTCCCGACGGTGCTCGTGGTGATGGTGTCCCAGGGCTGCCGCAGAGTGCGCCGCACGCCGACGACCGCCGCCAGATGGAAGACGAAGTCCATATCGCCCACGATCCGCTCGACGACTTCGGCGTCACGCACATCGCCCTCCACGAAGGAGACGGACGGGTGGACGATCACGTCGCGGCGCCCACTTGAGAAGTCGTCCAGGATCGTTACCTCATGGTCTTCCCGTACAAGTCGCCGCGCCAAATGGGAGCCGATGAACCCGGCTCCCCCCGTGACAAGAATTCGCACCGCTGTCTCACCCCGATCCACGTTATGCAAACCGGGTTTGTGGGGTTCCGTCGTCACGTTATGTACCCGAAGACCATATCCCGAAGGGGAAGGGGTGATGATCATGCCGTCCCCGGTCGCGAGCGCTCCGCCATCGGGCTCGCGGATGGCGGTCGTGGGTGTGGGTTACGTCGGCCTGCCCTTGGCTCTGGCGCTCGCGGAGGCGGATTATCGGGTCTACGGGGTCGATATCGATCCCCGCCGCGTGGCCGGGCTCCTATCCGGCGATCCCGGCGTTGAGACGGCCGGCCGCGCGCAACTCCGACGCGCGCTGGATTCCGGTGCATTTACGCCCACCACCGACTGGTCCGTCCTGAACGAATGCCGCGTCGTCGTCATCGCCGTCCCGACACCGCTGCACGATGGTGAGCCGGACCTCTCCGCACTGCGTGATGCGGCGGAGATGGTCTCCCGCCACGTTGCACGCAACACGCTCGTCGTCCTCGAGAGCACGAGTTACCCCGGCACCACCCGCGAGATCCTGCTGCCACCCCTCACCGCGGCGGTGGGCGCAGCGGGGAAGGACTTCTTCCTCGCGTTCGTCCCCGAGCGCATCGACCCGGGAAACCCGGACTATTCGATCGCCACGACACCGCGCATCGTCGGCGGCATGACGCCGGCGTGCGCCGACCGCGCGGCCGCACTCTACCTCCGCGTCACGCGCTCCGTCTCCATCGTCTCCAGCCCAGAGGCGGCGGAGATGGCGAAGCTCCTCGAAAACGCGTTTCGCAATCTGAACATCGCCTTCGCCAACGAACTGAGCCTCGTCTGCGACCGGTTGGCGCTCGACGTCCGGGAAGTCATCCACGCCGCGGCCACCAAGCCGTTCGGGTTCATGCCCTTCTACCCCGGCCCCGGCATCGGCGGCGAGTGCATCCCCGTGGATCCGCGATACCTCGCCTGGCGGGCGAGGAAGATGGGCGAGCCGATGCATCTTCTCGAACTCGCGGTCGACCTGAACGCCTCGATGCCGGACCGCACCCTGGAGCGCATCGGCCGCGCCCTCAACGCGCAAGGCATCGCCCTGCGCAACGCGACCGTCCTGGTGCTGGGCGTGAGCTACAAGCCGGACGTCGGCGACCAGCGCAACGCCCCGGCACTCTCCGTCCTCACCCGTCTCATGGAGTACGGTGCCGAGGTCCATTACCACGATCCCTATGTCCCCGAGGTGGAGATCGGCGGCCGAATCCTGCAGTCGACGGACATCAGCGCGGATCTCCTGCGCCGCTGCGATCTCGCCGTTGCGCTCGTCGCCCACACAGGCGTCGACTATCGGGGGATCGCACGGCGGATGCACCTCCTCGACCTCTCATCCGGCCCCGCCCTGCCGGATGTCTGAACGGCCTGCACCAGACCTACAGGAGCCCGCCCAGAAAGATCTGGTGCGGGCTCCTGTGCGCGAGGTCAAGTCACCGACTGGAAGAGGGGGTCCGGAATCGCGTAGCCGGTCGTCCTGAGCCGATCGTAGACCGCGGGGTCGAACGGAACCTTCCCGGTGGGTGCATCTGCGACGTTCGTTCTCGGCAGTCCCCTGCGCAACGCCTCGTATGTGCCCAGAAGTCGCCGGAACTCCCTGTCGCCGCGCCAGCGCCTCCGCCCGAAGGCCGCAGCCGTTCTCGCAAGGCGGGTTCGGAGCCGCTCGTCCGCCACGAGTGCGTCGATCTTCTCGGAAAGGTCGTACGGGTCCCTTGCGCGCGCGAGGAGCCCGTTCCTGCCGTGCACCACCATCTCCGGAATACCGCCGATCCGCGTCGCGACAACTGCCGCGCCGACGACCTGGGCCTCCGCGACGGTGTGCGGCAGTACGTCCTGCACGGAGGGCGCGACGACCGCGTCCGCCCGGCGCATCAGCGCCGGCAGATCGGACCGGTGACCTAGAAATGCGACGTGCTCTGCGATGCCGAGCCCCTTGGCGGCCTCCTGCAGTTTTGCCAAGAGATGCCCCTTGCCGGCGATCCAAAGGTGTATGCGACGGCCCTTGCGAAGGAGGAGAGCCACGGCTTCGAGAAGGTCTCTATGCCCCTTTTCGGGTACCAGCCGGCCAGGACAAAGCAACACGAAACTCCCTTCTGGTACCTCGGGGAAGGTCGTCTGTTCTCCCGCGCGGCGCAGAATGTCCTGCACGTCGACGCTGTTGGCCAGCACCTCCATCCGGTCGGGTGGAACGCCCAGCATGTCGCTCAACTGACGCCGCAGGCCCATGGACGGCACGAACACGTGGTCTGCCGACTCGATGCCGGCGCGTTCCGCCCGCATCAGATAGCTCACCAAGTGTTCGCCCGCCATGGTGAAGCCGTTCAGCATCGCCTCGACCGTCCACGAACCATGGAGAGTCGCTACGAGCGGCACGCCGGCCGGAAGGATGCGTCGCATGGCGCGCGTAGAGACGACGTCGTGGGTGTGAACGATGTCGTATCGCTCCATGCCGAGTTGGGCGCAGCACAGTTCGAAGGCGTAGCGAGAGACCTCAAAGTGGCGTTCGAAGCTCGGCGGGAGATGCACGAATGGATTGGCGATGTCCCGGCCGGGTTGTTCCTCGATGAAGAGCCCGTCGCTCGTGTGCAGGGCGAGTTCCTCCACATGGTGCCCCAACGTGTCGACAGTGTGGCCCGCGGCCTCCAAGCGCGCCCGCCAATTCTTGACGGAGGTGTCGATCCCGCCCGACCCGGGCATCGTCCAATAGGTCGCATAGAGGATGCGCAAACGGATCCCTCCCGCGGCGGTGTTCTGCACCGCCCATGTCGCAGGGAGGCAGACCATACGCCCCGGACCCGCGCCATAGCGTACGCGCTTCCGGGGCGCACCCCACCAGCTCCTGCGACGTGGATGCCTCGGGACGGCCGGGGCACCTACGCACCATAACGTATGATTGTGTGTGTCATTTCGGGTTTCTCTCGTCGCGATCGCGGGATCCGCACGCCGCCGAAATCCTCTCGGCGGGGCCGGTCGCTTTCGTACAACCCGTTGCGTCGCCGGGCGAGCGCCAGGCCGGCGCATCGACTGCATCGGCCGTTATGGCACCCTGTCGCCACTGCGGAAGAGTGCGACAATCTGTGCGCGCCGAGAGAGTCTGAGTTTGTCGAGAATGTCGCTGACGTGATTCTTCACGGTCTTCTCCGACAGGGCCAGTCGCTGCGCGATTTCACGGTTGCTGAGCCCTTCGGCGACGGCCCACGCGACTTCGACCTCCCGTCGCGTCAAGGACGAAATCTGGGATCTGCCGGGGCTGTGCGGCTCGTCGCCGCGCACGTACCGCACCAGGGCGTCCGCCACCTGATCGCGCAACGGCGCGCGCCCCTCCGCAAGCGAGCGGATGGCGGCGATCAGCGCCTCGCCGTCCACGGTCTTCGTCAGGAAACCGTCCACGCCGGCGGCCACCGCGGCGACCACGGCCTGGTCCTCGCCGTACGAGGTCAGTGCCAGGATCCGCATGGCGGGTGCGGCCCTGCGCAGTTCAGGGACGATCTCGAGGCCAGAGCGGTCGGGCAGGCGGATGTCGAGCACGATCACATCCGGCTGGTGGGAGCGAACCAACTCCAACCCACCCGCGGCGGTGGAGGCCATCGCAAGCACGGTGAACTCGGGAACATCGGCCAGTAGCGATGCGAGTCCGACCCGCACGACCTCGTGGTCGTCCACGATCACCACGCGAATGCCCATGTGATCCCCCTTCCTCAGGCGCCGGGAGGCAGAGGAATGCAAATGTCCAACACCGCGCCGCCCGACGGGCTGCGCGATAGCGTCACCCGGCCTCCGAGGTCAGAAATCCGCTGGTGCAGGGTCGAAAGGCCGTGGCCGTGGGGGACGGCTTGCGGATCGAATCCCCGGCCGTTGTCCCGGATCGCGAGACAAAGTGCGCCGTCTCGGCGGTCGAGCTCCACCTGGACCATGGTGGCCTGACCGTGTCGCGCGGCGTTCGAGGCCGCCTCCTGGATGCTCATGGCCAGATCGGAAACCAAGGCATCCGGGATGCAGGCGGCGATCTCCCTGCCTTGCCAACGGACCTGCATGCCATAGAGGCGCGCGACTTGTTCCGCCGCACCGAAGATTGCCGGGGTCGGGCCGTCCTGCGCCCCCCGCTCGATCGCGTCGAGGATGCCGCGGATCGCCTGCATCGAGCGCTGAACCGCCTCGATCGCGAGATCGACGCTCATCGTGTCGGTCAGCGCGCGCAGGCCGCGCCTTCGCGCGCGCTCGAGCTGGATGCCAAGCGCATAGAGACCCTGCAGGGCGCGGTCATGGAGCTCCATCGCGATCTGCCGGCGCTCCGAGTCGCGGACGTCGTGGGCGTACTTGCGGGCGATGCGCTCGCGGGCGATGGCGACCGCGCTCTGCATCGCGAACATCTCGAGAAGCCGCTCCTCAGGTTGGTCGAAGGGGACCTCGCCCTCATGTCCGCCCAGGTAGAGGTGACCGAGCAGTTCCCCCTCCCAGCGGATCGGCACGCCGAGGAACGCTCGGAACGTGGGGTGTCCCTGCGGGAAGCCGGAAAACGCGGGATCATCGGTCACGTCGTCGATGCGCAGGGAGGTGGTCCCCGACAGGCGCGCCAGCAGGCCGCGGTGCGTCGGCAGCTTCCCGATTGCTTCCCGCGCCTCCTCCGGGACGCCGTAGGTCACGAACTCGACGACATTCTGCTGCTCGTCTAGTTCCGCGAGCGCGCAATACTTGGCGCGGCTGAGCTGCGCCGCGAGCGCGGCGATCCGGCCGAGGACCTGGGGGTAGGTACCTTCGCGACCCATGGCCACCGAGGCGGCGTGCAGCGCCTCCAGCTGGCCATCCCACTGTCTGGCGGCTTCGTAGAGGCTCGCCTGCTGCGCCTGGCGTTCGGCGAGGCTGCGCTCGAGACGCTGGATGTGCTGGAAGACGACCCAGATGACGGAGACGATGGCCAATGTCTCGCCAAGCCCGATGAAGCGCTCCGCGTTCTCCTCGAACGGCGTCGCGCGCAACCAGGGTTCGATGACGAAGTCGAAGAGAATCTCGATGAAGGCGACGACGCCGATGATGACCCACTTGATGCGCCGCAGGGCCGCGGAGCGCCTTGGCGGCTCCGCGGCCTGGGGCTGGAAGGCCGGCTGGTCAAGGACCTTGTCCAGCGGCATGCGACACCCGCCTTTCGCGGGAGGTGTCTAGGGCGCTTGCTCGCGGCGGACGGCGCGACGGATCTCCGGTGTTTCCTCTACAAGGTTGAGGATTCCTTCCACCATGCGGTTCACCCAGATCCCGAGCACGTCCAGAATGAGCAGGAAGGCGCCGGTCAGCAGGGGGAGGATACCCCAGAGCAGGCCGACCACGGTGAGGCAGCAGACGCCGCCGAAGACCACCAGTGCAATCCCGGTCATGCGCAGGGCGGACGGTTGCGCGACCTCCGCCACGGGCCGCGCGGGCGTCGGGGCGATCGCGGGTAGAGCCGCCAGCCGCTGTTCCGCCGCCCTGCTCCGGCGCAGGTTGCCTTGCGCCCAGGCGGAGACGGCGGCCTGCGCGGCCGCCTTGCCCTGCGCCATCGCCGCGACGACGGTCGCAGGTCCGGTGAGCGCGTCGCCCGCTGCGAAGACCCGGCCGGAAATCGGGGCCTGCACCCGTGCGAGCGCGGCAGCGCGGTCTTCCACCATGCGTGCCATGCCTTCGGAACCGCTCGGCAGGCCGGTGGCTAGCAGACGCCGGTCGCGGAACACCGGCCGGGGGGCGGCCGGCAGGGGCAGCGACACGCTCGTGCCGCGCAGCGGCGTCGCGTCGACACGGTACCCGGTCGCCACGACGACCAGGTCGATCGGGCCGTGCTCTTCCGGCGGCGCGGGCAGGACGGTGGGCCGGTCCTTGGCGCTGCGCTGCACGGTGCGGCGCAGCTGGGCCCCAACGCAGCCGTCGGCTCGGGTCGCGAAGCGCTCCACGGCAGTGTTGAAGCGGATCTCCACGCCTTCGCGTTCCGCCTGCTCGAGCTCGTCGCGCCGCACCTTGGCGAAGCGCCGGTCCATCCATTCGACGGCGAGCACCGCGGTACCGAGGCGCCGCGCCGTCCGGGCGACGTCCATGGCGGTGTTGCCCGCCCCGACGACCAGGAGGCGGCTGCCCGGCGGCAGGTCCGGCAGCTCCGCCTGTCGGCCGAGCGCTTCCTTGCCGCGCGTGAGGAAGCTGGTCGCGTCCTCGATCGGCACCGACTCCGTCCCTTCCGCCCGCAGTGCCGCCGGAAGCGTGGCACCGTGCGCCAGGACGACCGCGTCGTGCGTGGCGAGCAGATCTTTGAGCGACTTGTCGCGCCCGATCTCCATGCCCGTGACGAGCTGGAGGCCCGCCTCCTGCAGCGCCTGCAGCGGCCGCCGCGCGACCTTCTCCGGCAGGGTGAAGTCCGGGATGCCCCAGCGCAGGACGCCGAGCGGCTGCGGATCGCGCTCGTACATCACGACCTGCGCACCGGCGGCGAGCAGCTCCCAGGCGGCAGACATGCCGGCCGGACCCGCGCCGACAACCCCGACCGAGAGGCCCAGGGCTCGCTCCGGCTGGGACACGGGCGGTACCGGGTGGTGGTCCGCCACGAAGCGTTCGAGTTGGCCGATCTGCACGGGGGCGCCGCCCGCGAGGGTCCACGAGCAGGCCCCCTCGCACTGGATGCTCTGGTCGCAGACGCGGCTGCAGATGTCCGGGAAGATGGTGGTCTTGCGCAGCGTGCCGTGGGCCTGTGCGAGATCGCCTTCGCGCAGCGCGCGGATGAAGCCCGGGATGTCGTTGTGGGCGGGACAGCCGACGACGCACGTCGGATCGGGGCATTGCAGGCAGCGCGACGCCTCCTTGGCCGCCTCTTCCCAGTCGGCGAAGCCCCTGCGCACCTCCTGCGTCGAGTACCCAAGCTGCTCCGGGGCCCAGGCGGGCACCTCCACGGCCGGCGCGACGAGCATGGGACCGCCGACGGCGATCGCACCGTACGGGCAGGTGCGCTCGCACTGGCGGCAGCCGACGCAGAGGTCCTCGTCCGGCGAGCAGATCCAGTTGGCGCTGTCGAGGTGCAGGGCTCCCGCCGGGCAGCGCGCGATGCACTCCTGGCAGCCGACGCAGCGTTCGCTGTTGACCCGAACCGTTGGGTGCGCGAGTTCCGGGCTCTGGCGGATGACGGCCATCGCTACTCCTCCCCTCACTCAGAGATCGTTCCTGCGTGTTTCCCGTCCGTCACTGGGCACCGCCCATCGCGACGTAGAGCGCCAGCATCGATGCCCCGAGCAGCAGCGTGAAGCCGCTCGTCGCCAGCCGGAGGCCGTTTGCGCGCAGGCTCATCGAACGCAGGTCGCGGCCGACGATGCGCCAGGTGGCGTATGCGGATGCGATCATCCCGAGTGCGACGACGATCAGCTGGCTGCGCACGACGCCGGCGGTGGAGAGGACGTGCACGTTGTAGAGCGGGGAGTGGGCAGTGCCGAAGAGGTTCCAGCCCAGGTCGAAGGGGTCGCTGATGGCCGGAACGATGCGCAGGAAGTGATCCCAGAAGCGGGGCAACTGCCGCGCGAGGTAGTCGGCCGCGAGGAGAGGGATCAGCCCGTAGGCGATCGGCATGAACCACTGGGTGAACGTGCTGTCGGGCTTGCGGTCCCTGCGCGTGAACACCTTTTGCACCAGCCAGACGTACGCCGAGATCACGCCGACCACCGCCGCGATGATGCCCAGGTAGTCCACGGGGTTCGGGTAGCCGGGGAAGTGCATGCGCGCGTTCAGCCATCCGTCCACCGTCGCGTAGACCGGCAGCGCGTTGACCTGCTGGAACAGCACGAGCCCGAGCAGCGCAGCGATTCCCAGGGCGATGTCCCACCGCCTGCGCAGCGGCTGGATGACGGACGTGAGGGGCTTTTGCAGGAAGAGGCCGATGTTGTCGGAGGGACAGCTCTTGAAGCACTCCGTACACAGGCCGCACATCAGGTTGGAGGTCGCGCTGCCGGGCCACTCGTACCAGGGGCAGGGGTAGCCGTGCTCGCTGCCGCGCATGCAGTCCTTGGTCTTGCAATCGAGGCAGACCTGCCGGTCGCGAGTGCGGAACCCGGTCACCATCCCGGTGGCGCCCACTGTGCCGATCAGCGCCGAGAGCGGGCAGAGGTAGCGGCAGAAACTCCTGCGCTCGAGCAGCAGGAACGAGATGAGAGCAGACCCGATCACGAACAGCACGAGCGTGCTGGTGTACGCGGGAACGCCCGGTGCTGCGATGTTGTAGAACTCTTCGAAGTACGTGAGCAGGACAAAGAGGGCCACGGAGGGGAGCAGACCGTAGCGGCTCAGGCGCTCCGACCAGCGGCGGCCCAAGGTCAGGCTCTTCGGGCGGCGGTTCCAGAACGTGCTCCGCTGGACCCACTCGGCGAATCCGCCGAACGGACACATGAGGCACCATCCGCGGCCGACGCCGACCATGAGCAGGAATACGGCGCAGAACCAGATGTACCAGGTGATCACGGTGGAGAAGTTGCGCGTAGGCGAGGCGACGCCCAGAAGACCGGTCAGGATGACGACCCAGAAGATGATCTGGTTCGGCAGGATCCAGAAGAACTGAAACTTGCGGCTCTTGAGCAGGCGGCGGATGAACGGGAAGCGGGTGATCTCCGTCCGCGGATCGGGATCGGTCGGCCGGAAGTGGGCCTGAAGACCGTCGTTCTCCGAATCTTTCGGCCACACGGCCATGTAAATCCCTCCCTTTGCTCCCCACACTAGGGAGAAGTCGGGAGGGTCGCCAGAGTCCAAAGTCTCCGATTCGCGTGCGTCAGAACAGGGTCCAAGGTCCTAGGACCAAAGTCCCCCGCGGCACGAGCGCCCGGTGCGGACCGCGTTCCCGGAGTGTAGGGCGGGCAGGCGCCATCGGAAGACACCCAGCACAACCGACGCGCAGAGTGCGCTGTACCGCGCCTCGCAGACCTTGTGACGCAATTAACTAGCTGATTGTCAGACAAACTGAAAGGAGATGCGGTCCAAGGAACGAACTGACCACCCGTACCAATATCGGTACGGGGAGGTACAACAGGATGCGTCTCCATAGAAAGATGGCGACTGTGGCCCTCGCACTCGTCTCCATGTCCGGTCTCGTTGCAGGCTGCGGGTCGACGACACCCAGCGCTTCGACCGCACCCAAGGTGATCAAGATCGGGTTCATTGCCCCGGAGACCGGCAGTGCGGCAGCGTCCGGCGAGGACATGATCCACGGCTGGCAGTTGTGGTGGAAGCAGCACGGGAACACCATCGACGGGTACAAGATCGAAACCACGTACTACGACGGCGCATCGGACCCGCAGACAACGCTGAACATGGCGCGCGAGGCCGTCCAGCAGGGCGGCATGCAGATGATCGTCGGACCTTATCTCGCATCATCCGGCCTCGCCATCGCCCCGTACCTCGAGCAGGCCAAGGAACCGTTCTTCATGCCGACGGTCTCCGCGGACAACCTCACGCAGCGCGCCGCGAGCCCCTACCTGATCCGCACGGCGGGCTGGACCTCGAGCCAGACGACGCATCCCGCGGGCATCTGGGCCTATGACCAGGGGTACCACACCGTCGTGACGATCGGCAGCGCGTACGCCTTCGGCTACGAGACGGTCGGCGGGTTCGCGCAGACCTTCACCGCGAAGGGCGGCAAGGTCCTCAAGCAGCTCTGGACGCCGCTCGGCACCGCAGACTACGGCCCGTACCTCTCCCAGATCAGCCTCCTGAAGCCCCAGGCCGTGTTCGTCGAGATGGTCGGCGCCGACGCACCCAACTTCCTGAAGCAGTGGCAGGCGTTCGGGCTGGCCGGGAAGGTCAAGCTCATCGGCAACGAGACCCTGACCGACCAGTCGAACATCCGCACGCTGCCGCTGCAGGACGTCCTCGGGATCACGACCTTCGCGCACTACGCCGAGGGCCGGCAGAACCCCGCGACGCAGCAGTTCGACCAGCAGTTCGCCAAGGCGTACAAGGAACTCCCGTCCTACATGGCGGCGGCGTGCTACACCTCGGCCGAGTGGATCGCCCAGGCGATCGCGAAGCAGCACGGCAACGTCACGAACAAGCTCGCCTTCCTCAGCGCCGTCCGCTCGATCTCCTTCGCCAACACGCCGCTCGGGCCGATGAAGCTCGACAAGTACGGCAACCCGATCGAGAACGTCTACATCCGCACGGTCGAGGCGACCCCGCCGCAGTACAGCAACGTGGCCGTCGCCTGGAACGTGCCGACCTACACCTACCACAACGTCTCGCAGTTCTGGACCTTCAACCCCGCCCAGTACCTGAAGCAGCCGGACTACTCGCCGACGTTCCAAGGCATCGCGCAGTAACATCGTCCGACCGGGGGCGCGCCGCAGCGGCGGCGCTCCCCCGGTCTCTGCATACGAAGGGGAGAATGCGATGGCAGGGCGCAATCCAAGGCGCAGCGGTCGGATCCGGATCTTGGCCTCCGCGGAGAGGGGATGGACCGTTTGAGCGACGCCATCTTCACGCGCGGCCCGCAGGCGGTCGACTACCAGGAGCGGGTGGACTACTCGCGCCTGCGGGAGTATCGCCGCCTGCGCACGGAAGCGGCGATGGAAGCTGCAGGGCTCGACGCGCTGCTCGTCTTCAAGGATGAAAACGTGCGCTACCTCACCGGCCTTCGCCCGCAGCTGATCGCGGGCAAGAGCGGATCACTGAACGGTGCCCTGTTCGTCCCGGGAAGGGCGCCTGTGCTGCTCTGCTCGAGCGGCGACGCGGACCGGGCCCAGGCGACGATGCCCTGGGTAGGCGAGGTCGTGCCGATCCCCATCCTCGAGGAGCGCGGACTCGTCGACCATGTCGTGTCGACGGTGCTGCGGGACCTTCTCGCGCGTACGGGCCTGCTTTCGGCGCGCGTCGGGCTCGACCTCGCCACCCAGGCCCTGCACGAGTCGCTGCGCGCCGCGCTCGGGGATCTGCGCCTCGTCGACGGGGACCCGGCCATGCAGTGGGCGCGCCGCATCAAGGGACCGGACGAACTCCTCCTGATCGAGGAGGCGACGGCGATCGCCGAGGCGGTGACCCAGACCGCGATCGATGCGGTCGGGGTCGGCGTGCGCGAGTGCGAGGTCGCGGGAGAGGCGATGCGCACGCTCTACCGGCTCGGCGGCGAGTACTCCCACGTCACCTCGCCTTTCGTCGCGTCCGGAGAGAACATGGCGCCGCCGCAGCGCCTCGCGACGGACAAGCTGATCCGCAGCGGCGACCTCGTCTTCATCGACATCGGCGCGATGGCGAACGGGTACTACGGGGACATGGGGCGCACCGTCGTGTGCCAGGAGCCGTCGCGGCGCCAGCAGGAGATCTTCACGGCCGTCCACGCCGGACTCTCGGCGGGGATGGCGGCAATGCGCCCGGGGGCCACGAACAAGGAGGTGGCGGAGGCGATCCGCACCGCCGCCGCGGAGCACGGCCTCGGCGACCGATTCCTGAACCTCTTCATCGGCCACGGGGTGGGGATGGGCTCGAACGAGCCGCCCTACATCGGGGAGATCTTTCCCGGGGCCGAGGAGGTCGCGCTCGAGCCGGGCATGGTCTTCGCCCTCGAGCCCTTGATCTGGGTTCCCGACGTGCGCGGCGGCGGGGGCGTGCGCATTGAGGACATGGTGACGGTCACGGAGCGCGGAGCGCGCGTGATCAGCCGTCTCCCATACGACCCGAGGCTGCTCCTCTCCTAGGCACAGCGCCTTCGCCAGGGCCCCGGCGGGATGCCCCGCCGGGGTCCGGCGCTGTTGGGCGTTCCGCAGGGAGCGGGTTGATCCGAGCGCTTTCGCGCCATAGAGTGGCACCCAGCAGAGGCAGCGGTAAACTGCGTGGCCGTGTCGGATGCGAACCACTCCGCGTTCGTCGAACGCCGTCTTCCTGGCGGAGGACCTGCAGCGCCTCTTGCGGCAGATCTCCTTCTGACGGCTCAAACGCCGCTCGGCGACAGGCGGACGGCGCGCGCCCCTCAGAGGCGCAAGCGGCCAAAGCCGCCCGCCGGGAGGATCGCGTTC
>JAJYTV010000309.1 GCA_021792885.1 Bacillota bacterium | reverse complement strand
CGGGGGGCGTGCACAACGTTGCCCTCGCGCGCCCCGACGGGTCGCTCGTCGCGACGCGCGCCGACATCGGGCGGCACAACGCCCTCGACAAGCTCTACGGACACTGCCTGAAAAGCGGCATCGACACGCAGGAGCTCGTCTGCGTGCTGTCGGGCAGGGTTTCCTCCGAGATGCTGCTCAAGGCGGCGAAGCTGCGCGTCGCGATCGTCCTCAGCAAGGCGGCCCCGACGGAACTCGCGCTGGCGCTCGCGGACGAGATCGGCGTGACGGTGATCGGCTTCGCCCGCAGCGACCGGCTGAACGTCTACACCCACCCGGAGCGCATCGAGGCGTGACGCGCGCCGCGCCCGGTGCGGGCGGGCGGCACCGATGATCGGCGCGGTTCTCTGCGGCGGGGGGAGCCGGCGCATGGGCCGGCCGAAGGCGCTCTTGCCGTGGGGCGAGACGGACCTTCTGGGCCACGCGCTCCACCGGCTTGTGCAGGCGGGGCTGCAGCCCGTGTGCCTTGGGCCGCTCGAATGGGCGCAACGCCATGGTGCGGCGCAGATTTCGGATGCGGTCCCGGGTGCGGGCCCGCTCGCGGGCATCCTCGCGGCACTGCGGGAGGGCGATGCGTTCGTCCTCGCCGTGGACATGCCGCTCCTGACGCCAGAGGAGATCAGGAGCCTCGCGGCGGAAGGGAAGCTGGACGCGGCGCTGGTGCTTCCGGCGCAGGGCGGCGTCCTCTCTGCGCTCTGCGGGTACTGGCCCGCGGCCCTCGCCGTGCCGCTTTCCGAATACCTCGCGGCGGGCGGGCGCCGGGTGATCGCCTTCGCGGAGCAGGTGGAGCACAGATTTCTCGACCCCGAGGCGCTTTCTCGCCTCGGGGTCAAACCCGAGCACCTCGCCGGGCTCAACACGCCCGAGGAATACGCGGCTGCGCTACGTGAGGCGGGCCTGGAAGGGGAAGTGGCGCGGTGATCGTCGTCCATGTGGCCGGCTTCTCCGGCAGCGGCAAGACGGAAGTCTCCCTGCGCCTCGCGCCGCTCGCGGCGCGCGAAGGGTGCCTTGGCTACCTGAAGAGCCATCACGCGGGTCTCGAGCGCGAGGGGAGCAACACTTCCCGCATGGCTCCCCACGCCGCGCTGCGGCTGCTCGCAGGCAGTGACGGCACACTCGCGCTCGGCGAGCGCCTTTCGCTCGAGCAGCTGCTCGTGCAGGCGCAGCGCGCCGGGTGCGACGTGGCGCTCGTCGAAGGATTCAAGCGCAGCGCGGGTGCGAAGCTCTGGCTGCGCCGCGATCGGGACGACGCGCCGCCCGAGGGCGTAGAGGACGTCACCCTCGATCTCGTGGGGACGGATGCCCTTTCGATGCCGCTAGAGGAGCTCTGGCGCATCGTGCCGCGCAGGACGTTCCTCTAGCCGCCGATGTGGAACATCTCGACCTTCTGGCCCTTGGGGGCGGTCGACGCCCGAAGCTCCGAGTAGCGGTCGTCGCGCGCGCGCCAGATCCCGGCGAGCGCGGCGTAGATCTCCTCGTCCGTCGCGCCGGAGCGCAGGAGGGCACGCAGGTCGTGGCCCTGCGTGCCGAAGAGGCACGTGTAGAGCTGGCCCTCCGGCGAGAGCCTCGCGCGCGTACACGAGCCGCAAAAAGGCTGGCTGATCGACGAGATCACACCGATCTCGCCCTGGCCGTCGACGTAGCGATAGCGCGTCGCTACCTCACCGTAGCGCTGGGAGTTCACGGGCTCGAGGGGCCAGTGATCGCCGATGCGGGAGAGGATCTCCTGGGCGGTGACGACATCGTCGCGCTGCCAGCCGTTCAGGTTGCCGACGTCCATGTACTCGATGAAGCGCAGCGTGTGGCCCGTGCCGCGGAAGTGCTCCGCCATCGGCACGATCTGGCTGTCATTGAGGTTGCGCCGCACGACCATGTTGATCTTCACGCGCAGGCCGGCCGCCGCGGCGTCGTCGATCGCCTGCAGCACGCGCGCGACCGGGAAGCCGACGTCGTTCATCTTCTGGAAGATGTCCTCGTCCAGCGCGTCGAGGCTGATGTTGATCCGCTGCAGGCCTGCCGCGCGCAACGCTGCCGCCTTCTGCGGCGTGAGGGTCGATGCGTTCGTGGTGAGCGCGAGATCTTCGATGGCCTGGATGTGAGAGAGTTTCGCGACGAGGTCCTCGAGGTGGGGCCGCAGGAGCGGCTCGCCGCCGGTGAGCCGGATCTTCGTCACGCCGAGCAGCGCCGCTTGGCGCGCAAGGCGCTCGATCTCCTCGAAGGTCAAGAGGCCCTCGTGACCGACGAAGTGGTAGCGCGTGCCGAAGACCGCCTTCGGCATGCAGTAGACGCAGCGGAAGTTGCAGTGGTCGGTGACGGAGATGCGCAGGTCGCGCATCGGCCGCTGGAGCGTATCAAGAACCTGCGGCGCCGGAGCGGAGGCCCCGCGCCCAGGACTTCTGTTCGCCATCGGTGACCATGCCCCCAGACGGTAGGCTAAAAAGTTAGCAGGAGTGCGTATGACAAGTCTACCGTAGGACGGGTGCACTGTGCACCCTGCGCGCACCAATACGCCGTGATACGGGTCACGGTGCCTTGCCTGTGCGAAGCGCATGCTCCCTTTGCGGAGCGGCGGAAGCTCTGCCGAAGGGGATGGCAATGTTGGTCTACCGCATATCGCAGCACATCGCCTACCAAGACGAGAAGGCCGCCTCCCAGCTCATCGCGGAGTATGGCGGCACGCGCGTCGTCGCCTTCTCGCTCGAGCCGGGCCAAGAAGTTCCCGTGCATACGTCGCCGGCGACGGTCTTCATGCTCGCGTTCTCCGGCAAGGGCAGCCTGCGCAGCGGCGAGGAATCCTTCGACGTCAACGCGGGCGAATTCGTGATCGTGCCGCCGAATGCCCCGCACGCCATGGCCGCAGGCGCGGAGCGCTTCGTCGTGCTGGCCTTCATCCAATTCCCGCAGTGACCGCCTGAGGCTATCCCTGCGGGTCGCCGTGCCAGTGCTGCTCGCCGTCCGGAGCAATCTCCCGCTTCCAGATCGGCGCGCGCCGCTTGATCTCCTCGATCACCTGGCGGCAGGCGGAGAAAGCGTCCGCCCGGTGCGGCGCGGACGCGGCGATGCCGACCGACGCCTCGCCGAGCTCGAGGGTGCCCGTGCGGTGGAAGAGGGCCACGCGGCTGCCGGGGTAGGCGGATTCGGCCTCGCGGGCGATCGCCTGCAGCTCGCGCTCCGCCATCGGCTCGTACGCCTCGTAATGCAGGCGGGCCGTCGGCTGGCCCTCGAACTCGTTGC
>JAJYTV010000308.1 GCA_021792885.1 Bacillota bacterium | reverse complement strand
TGCGTTTCTCGTTCAATCCCGAGGCTCGCTCCGTGACGGTTTGCGACCAGCTTGTAGCGCCGCTCTGCCACCGCCGCGACCAATCGTTCGCGCTGCCGGTCGAGGTTGCCCGCCTCCGCCTGCTTCCCTCTGGAGACGCGCGCATAGATGGCGCAACGCGGCACCGCCCTCGATCTGACGTGAAGCAGTTCGTCGACTTCGCTCGCCGAAAATCTGCGCTGCCCCGTCGGCAGGCGTACGGGATGCAATCGTCCCGCCTTCTCCCAGCGATACACGGTGCGTGCGGTTATGCCGAGACGCTCCGCGACCTGCCCGGTGGAGAGCATCACTTCATGGTTCATATTCCCATCCTACCGTGGCTGCCCCCTTTGTAAAGAAGTGTCAGGGACTTCGTGACACTCCCCGCGCGCGAACGCTTCATTAGAAGGGAAGAGGCGTTCGCGCGCGGTCCAGCAGCGGACGGGAGAAACGCCACCTCGGTGGTATTGGACAGCGCCTTCGCCTGGCGCGGCATTCGCGAGCCGGCAGCGCCGCGCGTCGCACCGCCGTCGGGCAGCGGGCGAGGCTGCACGCTTCTTGACGCAGCGCGCAGTGCTCGCGTACACTAAGGCCCAATATCCGACGACGGAGACGAGTACGCCATCAGGCGGCAGAGAGAAGCGCCGGCAGGTGGAAGGCGCTGCGCCAGACGGCGGAAGACCACTCCCGAGGACCGGCGAGGAGTCGGCGCGGGGCGCGCGATACAGCGTCGACGAGCGACGTGGGGTGGAACCGCGGGCATCTTGCCTGCCCCGATGAGGGGCGGGTTTTTTCGTTGCTCGGGTGCCCCGCGGACTGTGGAAGGAGGCTGCGCGAATGCAGGTATCGGTGAACGGCAAGCTGTACGAGCTGGCGGCCGGGGCGTGCTATGGCGACCTCGCCCAGGCTGCGGGGGCGCAAGATGCGCTCGCTGCACGCCAGGAGGGCAGGATCTACGAGCTCTTCCGACCCATCGCGGCGGAAGGAGAAGTGGAGATGCTGCGCTTTTCGGACCCGGACGGCGCGATGGTCTTCCACCACACCTCGACGCACATCATGGCGCAGGCGGTGCGCCGCCTGTACCCGGAGGTTCAGTTCGCGATCGGCCCGGCCGACGCGGAAGGCTTCTTCTACGACATGCAGCTCGAGCACCAGCTCGGCCCGGACGACTTCCCGGCGATCGAGGATGAGATGCGCCGCATCGCCGAGGCGGACTATCCGGTGTCGCGCGAGGTGCTGGGGCGCCGCGACGCGGAGGAGCTCTTCCGCGAGATGGGAGAGACCTTCAAGCTCGAGATCATCGCGCGCCTGCCGGAGGATGCCGAGATCTCCGTCTACCGCCAAGGCGAGTTCGTCGACCTCTGCCGCGGCCCCCACCTCAGCCGTACCGGCCTCGTGCGCGCGCCGAAGGTGCTGTCGGTGGCCGGCGCGTACTTCGCGGGGGACGAGTCGCGGCCGATGCTGCAGCGTCTCTACGGCACCTCGTTCCCGACGCAGGAGGGCCTCGAGGAGCATCTGCGCCTCGTCGAGGAGGCGAAGCGCCGCGATCACCGGCGCCTTGGGCGCGAACTCGACCTCTTCACCTTCCACGACGTCGCCCCGGGTTTCGCCTTCTGGCAGCCGGCGGGCACCACCGTCTACCACGAGCTCGAGTCATTCTCGCGCGAAGTGCAGGCGCGCTTCGGCTACCGCGAGGTCATGACGCCGTGGATCTTCCGGCCGGACCTGTGGCAGACGAGCGGGCACTGGGGCCACTACAAGCAGAACATGTTCATCGTCGAGTCCGAGGACGAGACGGTCGCCCTCAAGCCGATGAACTGCCCCGGCCACTGCCTCATGTACGCGGAGACCGTCCGCTCCTACCGCGACCTGCCGCTGCGCCTCGCGGAGTACGGGCCGCTCTCCCGCTTCGAACGCTCCGGCACGCTGCACGGCCTACTGCGCGTGCGCGGTTTCCACCAGGACGACGCGCACATCTTCCTGCGCGAAGACCAGATCGGGGCCGGCATCGAGGAAGTGCTCGAGATCCTGCGCGTCATCTACGGCACCTTCGGCCTGCAATACCGCGTCGAGCTCTCGACCCGGCCGGAGGAGTACCTCGGCGAGCGCGCGCTCTGGGATCGGGCGGAGGCGGAGCTCGCGCAGGCGCTCGACCGCGCGGGGCTCGAATTCCGCATCAACGAGGGCGACGGGGCGTTCTACGGGCCGAAGATCGACGTGCACGTGATCGACGCCCTCGGTCGCCAGTGGCAGTGCGCGACGGTGCAGCTCGACTTCCAGTTCCCGCTGCGCTTCCACCTGGAGTACCGCGACCAGGAGGGCAAGGCCCAGACCCCGGTAATGGTCCACCGGGCCATCTTCGGCAGCATCGAGCGATTCCTAGGCATCCTGGTCGAGCACTTCGCCGGCGCCTTCCCGAGCTGGCTCGCACCGGTGCAGGTGCGCGTCCTGCCGGTCTCGGACCGACACCGCGGGTACGCCGAGGCCGTGACCGCAGAGCTGCGCGCAGCGGGACTGCGCGCGGAGACCGACCTGCGCGACGAGAAGCTCGGCTACAAGATCCGCGCCGCCCAGGCCGACAAGGTGCCGTACTTCCTCGTCGTCGGGGACCGCGAGGCCGAGGAGGGGACCGTATCGGTGCGCGCGCGCGGGGAGTCCGGCAGCGAGGCTGTGGCGCGTGAGGTCTTCGCCCGCCGGCTCACGGACGAGGTGCGGGCGCGGCGGCTCGAGCTCACGGCCCAGAAGGCCTGAGGGCACGAAGACGAGCGCAAGGCCGCGGCGTGTGCCGCGGCCTTGCCGTTGGGCGAGTGTCAGATGGGCGGGGCCAGGAGCGCCGTCCGCTCGCGCAGCGATGCGCGCAACGCGGAGACCGCCGTGTCAATCGCCTGGACTGCTGCGGGGGATTCCGCATCCCCCGGCGACAGCTCGCCGCACAGGCGTTCGACTTCATGCGCTCGCTCGATCAGCGCAATGTCCAGGCTGATCAAGAGATCCAACTGCAGCTCCGCGCTGCGCAGGCGCTCCCAAACGAAGTCCTCCGCCGGGAACGGAGCCGAGCGCAACTGCACCTCGGCGTCCTGCACGGCGCGCTGGCGCTGCTCGATCGAGCGGAGCGCCGCGAGCGCCTCCTGGGGAGGGAAGGGATGCTCTCGCGAGGAGGGCGGGATCCGCTCCTCGTGGTAGCGGGCGGCGAGGTCGCGCAGCGCGGACGACGCCCTTCCGAGCGCGTCCGACGCCTGGGAGCGGACCAGGAGGTCGTCCTGGCG